>CAJWOS010000034.1 GCA_913044235.1 uncultured Pseudomonadota bacterium | reverse complement strand
TGGCGTTGGTGTTGGAGTTGGTGTCGGTGTCGGAGTCGGTGTCGGAGTCGGTGTCAGCATCCGCTTCACCCAGCGTACCTGGACCGCCCTGCTTGTCCTCCGCCGAGAGCTGGAAGTCCATGCAGGCCCCCAGTCCGCTGAGCAGGACCATTCCCAACCACCCTCGAATGCGCATGGAACCTCCATCGCCACTGTACCGCCTGTACGGCGATACCCGAAGCCGCTCTGCCACAGCTATCCGTCGTTGGACTCGGTCCCGGTGAGCTGTGACTCGATGGCCTCCCAGAAATCATTTTGCTGTTTGACGATGGCATGTCCTTGCTGCTGGACACTCTGCAGCCCGTAGAGCAGGCCATGGAACCGAGGCATGAGCTTCTCGGGCACCTGGTGCTGGACCATCATGACCTCCCGCACGGAAGTCCCAAGGCTCTTCACCGCGGCGCGCCACTCGGCTTCGCTGGCCTGTTTGTGGGTCTGGTGCACCGCGAGCACTTGCTGAAGATGCTCCACGGTAGCCCCGCCAGCACTCGCGCCTTCACTCGAGCGGGCTTCCAGCTCGGCGATCCGCTGCCGAGACGCCGCCAGCTGTTGATGCAGCACCTGGAAGAGACCGCGCGTTCTTTCGATGTCGGCGCGGGCCGAGTCGCGCTCTTCAGTGACCGCTTCCAGCTGCGCATCGCGCTCGGCCACGCCCTGCTGGAGTGTGGCCAGATCTGCCGCTGCAGTGGCTTGTTCCTGGTCGCTCACCGCAGCCGACTCAAGCTGGGCATCGAGCGTACGGGCACGCTCGAGCGCTGCATCGCGTTCCGCCTTTGCCTCGGCAAGGCTCGCATCACGCTCTTCGAGGACCTTCTGCAGTCGAGCCGCTTCGGTGGATGCATCGGCACCCTCAGAGGTTGCCGATGCATGCTGCGCACGCAGCGACTCCAGCGCTTCTCGCAGGGCTTCGACCTCGGTATTGGACGCCTCTACAGCCGCTTTTTGCCCGTCGAGCTCGGTCTGGAGATCGTCGACACGGGTGGAGGCAGCGGCCTGCTCAGCGTTCGAGGTATCCAGGGTTGCTTGCTGGGCTTCGAACGCTGCCTTCTGCGCATCGAGTGCCTCCTGAAGCTGCTCAACCGCCGCCGATGCTTCTGCATGCGCGGCCCGAGCGGTGTCCCGCTCTGCAGTGCGAGACGCGAGATGCGCTTCAAGCTCAGACGCCGTGCCTGCCTTGAAATCGGCAACATCGGTGAGCTGGGCGACCTGACCCTGCAGAGCCTCCACCTGTCCGGCAAGCGTCGCGGTCTGCTGCAAGGCGCCGTCGCGAGCTTTGGTGGCCGATGCAAGCTTTGCCTCGAGCGCAGCGACCTGGGCAGATTGCTGTTCGGCAGACGAGACGACAGAAGCCTCCACGTCTTCGCGGGATCGCCGCTCCGCCTCCAGCGCTGCAGTCGCAGCCGACTGCGCCTCGTCGCGCTCAGCCTGCGCCACCTTTTCGCTTGCACGAGCAGCATCACGCTCTTCGCGAAGCCGAGTGGCCTCCTCCTGGGCAGTCTCCTGCGCCGCTTCCGCTTCCGCGAGGGCCTCGGCCGCGACCGTCCGTTCGCGTTCCGCCTTTTCGGCCTGCTCCAGGGCTTGGTTCCGCGCAGCTTGCAGCTCTGCTTGGGCTCGCGCGTGCTGTGCGCTGCTCTGCTCAGCGGCTTCCGCTCGCTCAAGCGCCGCAGCTCGCGCCTGGTTGGCCTCCACCGCCGCGGCCTCGGCGGCCGCTTGTGACTCGGCAGCGGCGAGCGAGGCCTGCTGCAACCGTGCGTTTTCGTCTCGGACCTCTGCGACAGCGGCATGGGCCTCGTCGCGCGCACCATTCGCAGCGTCCACCTGGGCCAGCGCCTCGGCATGGGCCGACTGCGCAGCTGCAGCCGACTGCTGGGCGATGTCGCGCTCCTGCTGAGCAGCCTCTACCTGCTTGAGAGCCTCATGGCGCTCCGTGGCAGCCTGCTCCGAAGCGACGCGAGCCTGGTCGCGCTCTCCACTCGTCTGCGCCAGCAAGGCCAGCGTCTCGTCGCGTTCCGCCTGCGCGCCCACAGCCTGCTGCTGGGCAAGATCTCGCTCCAGATGCGTGGCTTCAAGATGCTTCTGAGCGTCATCGCGCTCTGTCGCGGCCTGCTCCGAAGCTGCGCGAGCCTCATCGCGCTCGCGGTTTGCGACCGCTACCAAAGCCAGAGCATCCGCACGCGCAGACTGCGCATCCGCTGCCTGCTGTTCGGCCTGATCCACCGCCTGCTGGGCAACATTGGCCCGCGCCTGAGCCTCATCGCGCTCCGCGACCGCACTCTGAGACGCCGCATGGGCCTCATCGCGCTCCCGAGCAGCAACATGGGCCTGCGCCACTGCAGTCGCGCGGGCATCCTCCGCCGCTTCGGCCCGCTGCCGAGCCTCTTCTTGCGACTGAGCCGCCTCCGACGCTCGCTCAACCGCGGCATCCCGTGCCGACTCGGCTTCATCGGCACGCTGCGTGGCCGCATCGCGCGCCAGCTCCGCCGCCGTCGCTCGGGCCTCGGACGATTCCTGAGTGGCCACAGCCTCATCCGCCCGAATTCCTGCCGCATCCCGCTCGGCTTGCGCTTCGCTCAGCGTGGCGCTGCGCTGCAGCAACTCCGACTGGGTCTCTTCGAGCTGGGCCGCAGATCGGTCTCGCGCAGCGACCGCTTCTGTGGCCTGCGCACCCGCCGCAGCCGCAGCCGCTCGCGCCTGCTTGGTCTCTGCAGTCGCACTGTCCAGCGCAACACGAGCAGCCTCGGCCTCCTCTCGCGCCTGGTCACGCTCCGCGACCGCGGCTGCACTTCGGAGCTCTGCTGCCTGGCCGTCGCGCTGTGCACCATCGCGCTCTTCTTGTGCATCGTTCAGCAGACCGCGGACCGTCAACAACTCGGCCCGCGCCTGCTCGGCCTCCTCTTGGACGGCGTCGTGCATCGACCGTGATTTTTCAGCCTGTTCCACGGCCTCGGACCGCTCGCGATCGAGCTCCGCAGCCCGCGCCTGGGCTTCTTCAGCCGATTGCTGCGCTGCGGTGAGGTCAACAGCGAGTGCTTCTGCACGCTGCGACGCGGCATCCATGGCCTGCGCTGATGTGTCAGCAGCGGCCTCGGCATCCCGGCGCGCCTGCTCAAGCGCTGCTGCGGCCTCCTCCGCCGCGGTCCGCGCTGCGTCGTGCTCCGCTGTTCGGGTCTCGAGCGCAGCGGATGCGGTGGCAAGGGCCTGCCGAAGAGTATCCAGCTCGACGCGTGCCGCATCTCGATCGGCAGAGGCTCGTGCCGCCTGGTCTTCCGACGAAGTGGCCTGTTCGGCCACATTCTTCCGAGCCTGCTCTGCCACGTCTAGCCGGGCTTGTGCCGCAGCAAGCTCCGACTCCAGCTTGTACGTTGACTGCTGGAAGTGCTCTGCCCTCGACCGGGCAGCGTCTCGCTCCAGGAGCGCAGTATCGAGCGCCCGCTGCAAGTCTGCGCCTGCCCCATCGAGAATGCCCGTGCGCTGCACGTCGAACTGCGTAGGTGAGTCTTCGAGCCCCGTGAACTGACCCACAAAGGAATCGAGCTGGTCGTCGAACCAGTCCGACCGCAGCGGACGGGCCACAGTCCAGTCCGGCGGTGCGGGCGCAAACAACATGGACAGCACACTGCCCGAGTGGTCTTTGTCGACCAGCATCACTTGTTGTACCCGGCACAGCGCCGGATCGGTGCGAAGGTGAGCGCTCAATGCTCGTCCTTCGGCGGAGTCGCCATCCAGCACAATCAGGATGGGCACCGTGTCGTCGGCAATCGCCAAGAGCTTTGCCGGCGTTTCCGCCTGCGTGACTGAAAAGTCCGAGGAGGGAAGCCGCTCGTCCAGATAGTCGATGGTGGATCCATCACGGTCGAGCACGATGACGAGATGTTCTGCCGTGGCACTCATGACGCGTTCCCGTTGGCGTTTTCCGAGCGTGCGTCAAGCTCCGCCAGAGTGCGCTTGGCCCAGCTCGAGTCTGGATCGAGCCGCACGAGCATCCTCAGGAGCGGTCGCGCATTGTCGAGGCGTGACTGCGTGATGTACACCTTCACCAGATACGTGAGCGCCTCGATGGAGCGCGCGTCAAACGTGAGCGCAAGGCGCAGGTAGTCTTCCGCGTCTTCCGCGGCATTGGCCCCACCCTCGCTCCAAGTGGCCCACCCCAGTGCTGCAAACACCCGCGGCGACGATGGATCCTGCTCCCGGGCCTGCTTCAGCAGCGCTACCGCAGTGCGGAAGTCGCTTTTCGCCATGCAGATGTGTGCCCGCTCGAGGAGACCATTTTCGTTCCGCGACGATCGGGCGTGGGCTTCCTTCGCAGCCTTTGCGCGTGAAGTGGGCACTGGGCCCTCTTTCAGTCCCGACGCCGTAATGAACAGCGCGCCGGTGGTGTCTCGCCGAATCAGGTAGGACTCACGCTTTTCCGCATCGCTGATCAGCTTTTTGGCAATGCTCACACCGGCATAGAGCTCTCCGGCCTTGGTGCGTGCTTCATCCGGCAAAGAATCGTCTTGTTCGGCCTGCCGCCAGCGCTTTGCCAGCGTGGATGCCGCACGGGCCACGGTCTCGTCGTCTGCATCCTCCGGAACACCCAAAAATACGAATGGCCCCCGGCCCATGCGATGCTCGTGGTCTCCTTCGACCATCCGCAGCACGGCGGGACGCGACGCCCGACTCCGGGTGCGGTCGCGGGTGCGATTGGTCCGGGTTCGAGGCGCTTTGCGAAGGCGAGAGCCACTGGAGCCACCGCTGGCCGCAGCCGCGCGGGAGGAGGCCCGCTCTGATCCCGACGTCGAGCTCACGGTAGAGCTCCGCATGCCAGTGCTTCCCGCGCGACCCCCACCGGTGGCACGCTTGCGCGCAGGGCTCTTGGACTTGGTGGCGGTTCGGCTCGTTGTCGGCGCGACCAGCGACTGCAGTGGAAGCTCGATCGCAGGAGCATTCCAGGCCTTCAGCAGCGCTTGCTCGATCGGACAAGCGCTCTTCTCGGAGCCTCCGGCTCGCTTCAGGACCCCTGCAGAATCCAACAGCCAGAGCAGCTGTGCCAATGGAGCCACCGGCACCTTCATTCGTCGGAAGAGCTCCTCGAACGTCTGGCTCTCTCGCAAGGTCGACGCCAACGACTGGAGCTCCGCCGGAACGTCCAACAATCTGAAGCACTCATCAAAGTCGGGTCCAGGCAGGAGCTGTCCGCGGCCATCCTGAGACAGGCTCATGAGCACCTGGTTGATGTCTACCCGCTGCCTCGAGCTGTCCAGGAGCACACTCAAGGGCTCGAATGTGGAGAAGAGATCGGGATGCACGCTCTGCGCCGACAGGTGCGGACTGGCTTCGAATCTCCAGGATGCTCCCGACTCGCGAACTCCCGCAATCACACCCATGCAGATTCGAAAATTTTCGTGCTCGCGCATCTTTTCGGCATTCAAAGCACCCAACATCATCAGCGACTGACCCAGGTCATCCCCATCACTCATCCGCTCGCGAAGCCACTTGATCTGGTCTTTCGTGACGGCGCCAGAGCCCACGAGCGTTCGCTCCATTGACTCTCGTGGCAGCGAGCTCCTCATGTGGACCACCTGGCCACCGATGATCGCCAGTGTGCGACTTCCGTCCGATCGCTGCACGATTAAGCGACCGCTCAGTGCACGAAGGCGCAACAGGACGAGGATCCGAATCCATTTTGCAGGGGTGAGATCCCCCTCGCAGAAACCACCCGGAAGACTGGCTGCGGACCGGGGACCTACATTTGGCGATATCGTGGACGTGACGGCTCCTATCGGCAGACCGAGCAGCGAAGCTTTCCAAGCGCACCAAACAGATGCGTTGGACCCTTCCTTTGCATCGCAGACTACCATGTCTCGGAAAGTCACGGGGGAGGCTCTCGACCCTCTGCACGACACACTCCGCCGCCAGCCCCCAAGCATGCAGCCTCCCGTCGCAAAGCGGCGATTTTAGGCATTGTAAAGGGACTCGATACCACCACTCACCGTTCCGTTGCGCGCACGCCACTTTGGCGCCCCCCCCTCCTGAGGGCCGCATTCTCCTCCAGGCCGCAGCCATATCTACGATGGGAGCGCGCGGCCTGCGCTCCCCCATCGCTGCCGGCGGGGATCGAACCGACTACTCCGGCGCGCCGCAGTCCATCCACTCCGCGAGAATCTCGAGCTCTTCTTCGGTGGGCCCACCGGCCGGGGGCATCGGTGCGGTATCGGTCCACACGCGGGCCTCGATCCGCTCCGACCATGCCTGGAAGTCGGTGTAAGTCTCGAGGTTGACCTCTGCCGGCGCACCTTGTCGCTGCTCGGCGGGAAGGTCTCGGTGATGGCACTGCGTACACCAGGTGCGCATGAAGGGCTCCCCGGTGTTCTGCCAGCTCCAGGGCTGTGTTTCGCAGGTGTCGCCCGACGCGGCCGTATCGCTTGACGAAGCGGCGCTCCCCGAGTCTTCGGACTTGCCCCCACACGCCGTCGCGAGCGCCAGCGCGACCAAAAACACGCCGCGCTCAGCCGTCCACGATGCCATGCAGCACCTCCTCATCGGGCAAGAACACTCCGGTGTCCACGCCCGCTGCGTGCAGCACGCCGGCCGCAAACCGCCCATAGGTGATGAGCGTGTCACGAGACTCATCGACCTGACCGCTCTCCAGGTGCACGGGCAGCGCATCCAGTGTGCTGCTGGTGGTCCCGCCAAGCACCCGGCCCCCATCCAGTCCGCCGCCGAACACGAGCGCCGAGGTGTTGGGCCAGTGGTCCTTCCCGCGGTCGGCGTTGAGCTTCGGGGTGCGGGTCATCTCGGAGATCACCACCACGATGGTGTCGTTCCAGATCCCTTCCACCTGCAAGGCGTCGACCAGGCTGTTCAGTCCCACGAACAGGTTGTCGAACAGGCCGTGCTGTTCAGTGATGTCGTCGTGGGTGTCCCATCCCTGTCCGCTGTCGACCGAAGCGGAGTGGCAGAAGTCTTGCGCCATCAGCGTAGCCGCCAGCTCGCACTGGCTCGACAGCGACCCGGCCTGTCCAAACGACAGCCCCTGCTGCAGGAGCGTGCTGTCCATCAGCGCCCGCTGCCGGTCCATCGCCGCACCGAGCGTGTCTACCCGCGCCGTCGCAGCCCGTGCCCCCAGTCGGTCCGTGAACCGCCCCCGCCGCACATCGAGGTACTCGTCGAGTGCGGTCCGCTGTCCGCCCTGCGGTGTGTAGCGGGGAAAGGTCGCGCCATCCGGTGCTGGGAGCTCAAGCGTGCGGTCGAGCAGACCCAGGATTTGATTGTTCCGCCCAAGCGAGCCCGCCATCGCCGCATGCGGCCCCACCCGGCCCCCGCCGGTGAGGTCGAGGTAGGGCAGTGTCTCACTCGAGCCGTGGGCCACCGCCGAGAGACAGGCCATGTCGGCAGAGGTGCTCGAGCGGCTGCCTGTGGCGATGCGCAGGCGACATTCCTCATGCACGATGGAACCCACGGAGATGCCGTTGATCACGATGGTCTCGGCAGCGTGGGCAGCGAAGAACGCATCCATGTTCGGTCGCTCCACCGCGTTGGCCATGATGGGAAGGCCCCCGTAGCTGGCGATTTCTTCGCCGCTGGCCACCGCATCGGGCCCGTCCACACCACTGGAGCTCAAGCGGGGGTCCATGCAGAAGGTCACATCCCACCCACCATCGGCCCGCACCACCACCAACCGCTTGGGGGCACCGGTGGCCCGTGCGATGCCCGGCAGCATCGAGATGGCACCAAAACCGCCAGCCAGTCCAAGAAAACCCCGCCGACTCCAGGATCCGTTCGCGTCGAATTTGTGCATAGTGACCTCAGTAGTACAGGACTTCGGGGGACTGGAGCATGGCCGCGACGACCGTCTTCCAGGCGAGCACAGGACCGTCGATGTCGGCGACGGCCTGCCAGAGCACGAGCGCATCGTCCACATCCACGCTGTTGTCCGACACCGGCATGCCGAGGATTCGCGCGTGAAGATGGGCAAGCTCGGACCGTACCGCCGCTTCGTCGGTGGTGGAGTCATCGACCGACATCAGCAGCGTGCGCTCACCAGAGCTGGCCGAGAGGTCATGGTCGACCACATGCCCGGCCGCTTCTTCGGCCACGAGTGCCATCGTGAGCAGCTTGGTGGGCGTGGGCAGGTGCGTGGGCAGGGGCACGGTCTCGCCGTCGATGCCCCCACTCATGGCCCGAAACCCGAGCAGGTCGTTGGTCAGAAGTGGTACGTCGCCCGCGTCCGGCCCGAGTGCCACCAGGAGCCGCAGGCCCGTGAGGTCTTCCACCATTCGGTCGAGCTGTTCGGGCCGAACGATCTGGAGCTCAGTGGGCCGCAACCCCTCGTCGGTGGCGACCGACGCGGCCAGAAAGTCGGGGTCGGTGACCACGGCCACCGCCAGTGCCCGTGCGTTCATGTCATTGTCGACGAGCACATACTGGAGCTCCGCCACCTTCTCGGCCGGCACGTCGCCGAGGCTGGTCTGGGTGAGGTAGGCCGCAAACCGCCGGGCCATG
This sequence comes from uncultured Pseudomonadota bacterium, assembly GCA_913044235.1. Taxonomy (GTDB): domain Bacteria; phylum Myxococcota_A; class UBA796; order UBA796; family UBA2385; genus CAJWOS01. The sequence goes on along the minus strand of CAJWOS010000034.1, from coordinate 15,221 downwards.
CAGCTCGAGAAGCGCGGATCGCTGGCGATGTGGTCGCCAATGTCTTGCAGGCCGTCAGCATCGGCGCCGAAGTAGCCGGGAGGCCGCAGCTCCATGGCTTCCCACAGGTTGTGGTACTCCGGACCGCCGTACATCAGCACCGGGTAGCAGGACTGGTTCGCGTTGAGGTCTACACAGCCCGCCGCGTAGGCCTGGTTGACCTGGTTGAACGGAAGGCGCTGCCGAAAGGGAGAAAAAGCCGCCGCCAACGGGTCCACGCTCTGATGACAGGAGACACACGCGGGATTGTGGTCGACCGCTTCGGCGACGGCTTCAGGACTGGAGAGGTCCCCCTCGATGGGGATGTCGCGCTCGGCATAGGAGTCGCACAGGAAGGTCTCGCTCAGCACGCTGGCGCGCCCCCGGTTGTAGTTGCCCCCATTCGACTCATGGCGGAGCAGAAAGCTCCCAGCCACGAGAATGCCGGCTGTCGGACGACCATCGGTGTACGACACCTGCTGGATACCCCCGACCGAGGCGTCGTAGTCGTGGCTCGCCCAGATCTCGGCCCCAACCTCGTCGAGAACCGTCCAGTCGGCGGTGACGATCTCGGTGAGCGGTAGATCCTGGCGAACCACCTCCCCCACGATGCGGAGCGACTCCTCCGAGAGGGCATCCCGCACCTCCTGGCTGGTGCCCAGGTCGGCCAGGACCACATCGTCGCGCTCCACCTTCGCGGGAAGCGCGAGGTCGATCGAGCGCATCCGCAGCACTTCGGCAAACAGGTCTTCGGTGGTGGCTACGAAGGCTTCCGACGCTGCGTACTCTTCGGCGAGCATTCGGATGGACGAGGGGTCGTCGACCACCCAGGCCATGTCGTCGGGAGACGGGCGCATGCCCCGCAGAGCCATCGAGACCCGCACCAGCTGTTCCTCGGGAGACAGCGGGGATGCCGCAGCCGCATCGGGCGGGGTCTGCTTGCCCGGTGCTTCGGTCTTGCACGCGACGGCACTCAGCCCGATCACCGCCAGCACACCGCGGGTTCCGATCTTCACAAGGCACCTCCTGTGGCCGCACATCTGGTACGACCCACCGGGTGCCGGGATCCGAAAACAAGTCGGTGTTTTTTGGCCGGCTGGAATGGACCGCCGGCGTCCCGAGCAACCTCAGGACACCAACGGATGCGTGCAAGTACCCGCCCGGTCTACCAGCGAAGCCGACCCGTGGCCGTGACCAGGCTGACGGCCTCGCCGCCGAGGTTCTCGCTCGCCAGCAAGTGACCACCCTGCAGCAAGAGCGCCGGCTTCAGGCCCATCTTCTCGGGACCCACCACTACGTCGCCCACCTCTACCGCCCAATTGAGCTCCGGCCCCATGGAATAGCCGTCGGTGGGGGTGCCCATGAAGTTGGCCGGCACGCCACCGTTTCGGGTGGTGGCAAAGGGCTGGGAAATGGGTGCCGTGGCCCAGTGCAGGGTGGTGCCCGCCCGGAGCTCGAGCCAGTCCATCGCATCCACAATCACCACGGGCTGGAGAAAGACCGCATGGATGAAGGCGCCTTCGCGCACAATGGCGTCGGCACCTTCGGGCGCGCCACCAGAATTGTCAGGCCGTCCGATCTGGTCGTAGGCCGCCGCATCCACCGCGCCCCCAAGCTCGTCGTGGGCGACCATGCCCGCGTCGAAGTCGCGGTCATAGGCAAAGTCGTTGACCACATCGTTGTCGGGGTTGCCATCACCCGAAGCCCAGCCCCCGCGGAACAGGCCGCGCAGGGGAAGCGCTTGCGGGTCGACCTCCACAAGGCCGGTGAGTCCACCACAGCGGACCCGCAGCTCGTCGCGGTAGTTGTAGGTAAGCGCCCGCGAGGTGCTCCCCAGCAGCGTGGCACCTTCGCCGGCCACCCGAAGCGACCATCCGTCGAGCTCCGTGGTCCAGTCGGCATACGCGTCGAGCGCAGTGATGATGGTCTGCCGCTCGCCGTCGGACTCGGTCTGTCGACGGTGCACGCCATAGACACCCATTGTGGCACCCTCTTCGGGCTGCCACAGCATCGCACCGATGCCCTGCCAGGCGGTTCCACCGGAGTCCTCGCTGTGGAAGGGCGTCCAGTGCGAGAATTCGTCTTCGATCACTCGGTCACCGGCGAGGCTGATGGTGAGGGGCACATCGCCCTTCCCAAATGGACGCGCTGCCAGCTGGAGCCGCATCACACGGTCACCAAAGTCGTTGCGACCAAACACCGGATCGCGGTTGCCGTCATTGGCCAGCATCCCAAGGCCCCAGTGACTGGTGGCCACACCAGCTTGCACGCCGATGGGGCCGAGACGGCCCTTCACGAAAGCCTTTCGAAGGTCGAAGTCCTCGCGAGTGCCCACGCCCAACCGATGGCGGTCGCGTGCATCTTCGTCGCCGGGAACATCCCAAGCATCACCGGCGAGCTGCCCTTCGAACAGGTCCCCCTCAAGGACCGCCCGGAAGCCTCCCTTGCCGTAGGCGAGGCCTGTGCGAAGGCGGGAGTCGAGCACAAAGCCTTGGCCCAGCATGGTGCCTTCGGTGTCGAGCTGAAGATCGTTGGGGGGCAGGCTCGCCAGGAGTCGGAGCTCACCGTAGGGGTCGACGGTCTTCCCCTCCGCAATCTCCGGCTGCATGGCCGGCATTCCGAAATCTCCAAACTCGCCAGCCAGCACAGGAGACAGCAGCAGCAACAGAGCGGGGGTCATCGGTCACCTCCCGCGGTGTCGCCCGGTAGCTGGGGAATCCACTCGCACGAGGCGTCTTCGAGGCACAGCTGGTCGGACAGCTCGGTGCCACCACTCGCAAAGTACGATGCGATCTGCATCGTGGCGAAGGTGGCCGTGTCGAAGGGATCGCTCGGTCGAGGCGTGACGAAGCCGTGGGACCCTCGCTGGCTCACATACGGAAGCCGCATGCCACTCAAACCAGAGGAAGACGACTGCGTGAGCCGAAGGGGGGCGTCGCTCGGGGCGTCGGTGCCGTCGCGGCCACGGTCGAGGTCGTCGGCATCGAAGAGACAGGGCTCACCGTTGGCACAGATGTAGGGCCCATACTGCTCCAGCCCCTGGATGACCTTGCGTTCTACCAGCCACTGGTCGATGGACATGCCGTAGCGAGGGTCGACGGCATCGGGAATCCAACCGGCGGCTCGGGCCAGGGCCACCCCGGTGCTCGCGTTCACGATGGTGTCTCCGGGTGTGGGCACCACCAACACGTTGCGGGGCTGACCATTGGTACCAGGCAGTGGCTCTTCGGTGAACCCACGCGCATAAGCGATGGGGTCGCCCGGCTCGAGAATGGCACTGAACACGAAGCCGATTCGCCGCACCTCGGGCGTGGCCCGGATGTGGCCCAAGCCCTCGGCGGCCGCCACCAAGGTGGAGCCGGCCGGGTAGTTCACGCCCTGGAAGGTGACCTGCTCTTCCCAGGTGTCGAGCTCGTGGACCACCTGGCCATCGACGGTCTCCAGGCGAACCACGAGCGGGTCGCCCGCGAGCGTGGGGTCGTCGATGGTGTACGGGGAGGGATCATCGCCCAGAGGCCGGTCGAAGCCTTCCGCTGGCGCACCGGCGAGCTGGGCCTTTTCCCAAGGCGAGGCCGCATCCGCCGGAATCCCCACACGGAAGGTGCCGTCTTCGGGAATGTAGCCCTCGTGGACCACCCCGTTGGCGAGGTTCTCCACCACAATGCGCCCACCCGCCGGGAAGTCGGTGAGCGTGGCGATGGGCACGACCCGCATGTCCATCACGGTGTTCACCAGCTGCACCACCTGGAGGGTGCCGTCGTCGCCAGGCAATCCGAGAATGAGCGGACTCATCAAGCGACCGTGCATGGCTTCTACCGCCCCGCCGATTTCGGTGCGGAAGGCCACATCGAGCAGTCCACCGCCCGGCACAACCGGTGCCCAGGCGTCGACCTCATCGACCACGCCAGCCGCCACGGCGGTGTTGATGCCGCCCAGCGAGCCGCCGATCACATTGTAGGAGACCTCGGGGCCACCAATGTCGGGCGTGCCGTCGCCGTCCCAGTCACAGCTCATCCCGGTGCTGCCATCGGGCAGGGTCCAGGTGGTCTCTCCACAGGCCATGAGGCTGTCGAGGAACTGGGCGTGATCGACCGCTGCCTGCCGCACCATGTCGCGGGTGTGAAAGGCATCCGCACTCCACTGGTCGCCACCAGAGTCGAACTCTCCATCGTAGTCGAGATCGCGGTAGCGGCTGTCCACGAGGTGCTCGTAGAAGGGCATCAACCCTGTGGGCTCGAGCACGGCCAGGATGAGGTCGAGCTCGTCGGCCGACACGGTGGGCCCGTGCCCTGGGTAGTCGAAGGCACAGGCGGCCATTCCCATTCGGTTCATGGCCCAAGCAAAGCCCAGGAAGTCGAAGCGAGACGAGCCGTAGCCATGGCCGAACTGCACCACCGGTGCCGGCTGGGCCACGCCCTTCGGAACCACACAGGTGAACGGGATGCGCTCGCTGCGGGCTTCGTAGTGGTTGTTCCAGCTGTCGACCTGCCAGTAGTCGTTGTGGTCGTCGACCAGCGGCCACGGTGCCGGACCGTGGTCGAGGTCCCCGAAGAAGTTCGGGGTGTGGAACGCACCCCCCACCACGCGGTCGCCAAAAGCAGTGTAATTGTCGACCAGAGCGTCGGCGCTGTCGCCGCTGAACAAGCCCAGATCGGCGAGCGTGCCGATCAGGGACTCCACCGGCAGGTTGATGGGATCGCCACCGTCGAGCTCGTTGGTCTCGAGGGCTTCCCGGACCCCTTCGGGGAACGCGGCGTCGAGCCGAGCCAAGGGTCCCTCGCCCTTGAGTCCGCGCCGAACGTTGACCAGATCGGCGGTGATGCTGCCCGTGGTGTAGGTCCAGGCATAGGCGATGTCGTCGAGCCCCATGCCCACGGCAGAGAGGGCGTCGGGCACCGGTGCGAGGGCCTCAGTCTGACGAAGGTGATGCACATACTCCCAGGGAGAGCGCACCGGCTGCCCATCTTCTCCCAGCACACCTTCGGTGACCACCACGGCGTAGGTGGTGCGCTCCCGGAGGGGTCGGACCGGTCGAAAGATGAGGGTGTTGGTCTCGCGCTCGTACCAAGAGAGCAGGTTTTCGCGCACGTCTTCTGCGCCTTCCGGATACACGTTGGGCTTATCGAGGGTGCCGTCGTTGTCTGTGTCCTCGCCCCAATCGAGCACGCCGTTGCCGTTCAGGTCCTCGTCGACCGTGTCGAAGATCACGCTCGGGTGCCCAGCACGGGTGTCGTTGGCAAAGTAGCGGTCGCCGTTTGCGGCATCCATGGGGTAGCGGCCCTGCCCCATGTCGATGGGGATGAGCTGCTTGAACTCGGGCGAGCTCGGGGTGATATCGATCAGAAACACCACATCGTCGGCATACTGGTCGGCACCCACTTTGGTATCGAGCGCATGACGTTCGGCGAGGTCGTCGAGGTCGAGGGGCTTGGAGAAGCCCACGGCTACGGGCGAGTAGATGCCGAAGCCGTACAGCTCGTTGATCTTGCGCCGCGCCTTCTCCTCTACCCAGGTGTTGCTGGCAATAGACACGTTCAGGCGCAACCCGGTGGGACTGTGGCGGTCGACCGTGGTGGCGAGGTCGTTGGGGTACGGAATGTCGGGCAACGGCTCGGCATCCCAGTCCACCCGCACCTCAGGACCATCACCGGGCGGCGTGGCGCGGAGGCCCTCGGGGTACGGGGCACAGGCAATAGACAGGGCGACCGGCGACATCCACCAGAGATTGCGGCTCATCAGTGCTCCAGGAAACCAGCGATGGCGGACTAGTGCTTTCCACCGTCCGAATCGAGCCGCCGACTATCGCATATGCGGCCCGTGCTGCGCAGGGTAGATTGGCCTGAATCGGTCATCACTCTCACGCATCCACCGTGCGCCAGCGCTCACCGAAGCTGGGTGCCCACGCTCACGGCGACGGTATGCAGCCAGTTTTCCACCCACCCATCGGCCGGCGCGAGGAAATCGTCGCTGGTACCCTCAGCACCGCCACCGATGTATCGAACGTTGAGAAATACGTCTACGCCGTTCTTTGTGGGTGTGCCCACACGAGCGCTCGTGTCGAGGATGGCCCCGATCACATCCACATCCGACCCGTTGAGGTACTTGATGGGCGCATAGAAACCGTCGGCCTCGAAGCCCCAGAACGCGCCAGTGCTGCCCATCGGCTGACGCACACGCATCTTCAATACCGGCACCGGACCGATGTCGCGATTGGCGCGAAACGTCTCGCCATCGAGGTCTTCGAAGTCGATGGTCGCATTTCGGATCTGCAAGGAGAGGCCAAGCGCAAACTCCTTTTTCTTCTCTTCCTGCAGGTCGTACAGCCAGGAACCTCGGTAGAAGTCGAAGCCATACCGAAACCGCATCCCCGAGCCCTTCTCGAAGGTGGCGTTGTCGATGACCAAGTCCCGCGGCAGGCGGGCGCGCGTGGTGAGGTTCAGCGGCTGGTACAGCAACACCACCGAGTGGCGGTCGCCGAGAGAAAGCTCTGATTGGAGCCGCGCGTACGGAAAGAGGTTGTCTTGGCCCCCCTCTTCGACGTAGTCAATCATGGTGCCGGACTTGGAAAACTGGATCCGGTGTGCCATCACGGCGAGTGTGCCAAGCTCGGCGGAGAAGTGCACAGCGTAGGGCCGGTCAGGCGAGTTGAGGACGGACTGGGGAGCAACCGGCGTTGTCGCAAACGACACGCTGGCGATGAGGAACAGGAGACTCATCTGGACCTCGACTGCGCGACCGGCCCTACGTGGGCCTGACGACAGGCTATCTGCAAACAGTATACAGTCGACAAGAAATTTGTTTATTGTTTGAAGACAGACGGGAGACGCCGCGCAGACGGATCTTCTCTCACGAAGTCAGGAGGCTCGCCCTCAGTCGGTTGCGCGCACGCTTGCCCGTCTCGGTTCGCGGCAGGGTGCCCGGCGGCACGAGATGGACCCGTGTGGTGCGCAGCTCCAGCCACTCGTGCACACGACTGCGCACCTGCTGCATGAGCGACAGCTTCTCGCGCCGGCTTCCCGTGACCGTTGCGCACTCCACGAACAAGTGCACCTGCTCTCCGGTCTCGCCGCCCACATCGAGCCCAATCGCCATGGACCAGGAGACGGCATCGATCGACTCGGCCGCCTCTTCGACTTCGCTCGGTGGCACCGGACGACCCGCTGTAATGATCAGATCTTTCTCGCGGCCCACAATCGTGAGGCGGCCATCGGAATCCATCCAGCCCAAGTCACCAGTGCGCACCCAGCCATCGTGCGAAAACAGGTGCGCGTTCTGTGCCGGATTGCGGAAGTAGCCCACAGTCTGTGCGGGACTGCGCACCCAGACCGCACCCACGACCTCTCGCTCCCGCTCCTCTCCGCACTCTCCACGCACCTCCACATCCACACCGGGCAGGGGGTGTCCCACACATACATGGCCGTTCTGGTCGACCGAGACTCGCTCCTTCAGGTTGAGAAAGGTGACGCCCACGGTGGCTTCGGCCAGGCCATACCCCGGTCGCATCACACCGGGCAGCGCGAAGGCCTCCTCAAAGCGGTCGATGGTCGAGCGACGGATGGGCTCACCCGCCACGAGCGCGAGCCGCAGCGAGGACAAGTCAAACTGCTCAAAATGCCCACCAAAGCGGAGCGTATAGCGGTAGGCGAAGTCTGGTGCCGCGGTGATGGTGGCTCGATACTGCGCAATCGCCGACAGCCAGTCATGAGGCGACAGCTTCGCCGGAAGCAGCACCAAGCGCGCGCCCAGATACAGCGGGCACATGGTCATGGCGATCAACCCCAGATCATGCCACACCGGCAGCCAAGACACGAAGACGTCGTCGGCTGAGAGGCCCGCTGGTGGGATCATCTGCCGCACGTTCGCCAGCAGCGCTGCCTGGGTGAGCATCACGCCTCTGGGATCGCCCGTGGTGCCCGAAGTGAACTGAATCAGAGCGAGATCGCCGGGTTCCGCGGCGGGCAGCGGGCGGGTGGCGTCGACCCGCTCCGCAAGGAGCTCTTCGATGGTGAGAAAGGCCGGCGTCGCATCCCCAAGCGCCACCTCAAGTCGTTGCTGGATGGGGCGTGCAAGCGGGCGGGCAGTGACGATGGCCGCCGCTCGGATGTGCCGAGCAACCATGGCGATGCGCTCGGGTCGAGGCACTCCAGACAGGGGCACGACCACCGCTCGCACCAGCAGCGTGCCCCAAAAACCCGAGAAGAATCCCGGCCCGTGGTCGTGCACAAGGACCACGCGCGCACCCTGGCCCACATCATGGCGTTGAAGTGCGGCGGCAACGTGGGCTGCTCGACGCGCAAGCTGCCGAAAGGTGAGCGCAGTGTGCGGAAACGTGAGGGCTTCCCGGTCGGGGGTCACAGCTGCCCGACGCGACAGCGCACCCACAATGGTGGTGACATCGGTGTGGATATCTTCGGGCAGGTAGCGTCGAAGCACCAACTCGTGGGGCTCTGCCGGGGTGGACCGCGCGTGGCTCGCCCGCGACCCGACCACCGAAGCACCACCGTGGTCACCCCCCATCACCATCTCCCAATACAGCTCCTCAACCGTGTGTACCGCGTGCAGATCCACGCCCACCAAGGGCTGTCCTCCACGCGCCTCCAGACGCTCTGCGAGGTGCATGAGGTCGATCGGATGCACGCCCAGGCCACTCCATAGCGGGGCATCGGGCTGCAGGTGCCGTGGGTCCAGCAGGAGCTCCTCAGCCAGAAGCTCCACGAACTCGGAATACTCGATCGGTGGCACGACTCAGAGCCCCAACAGGGACCAGGCCCTCGGACATGCGCTCACGGGCCGACATTCCGTGAGAATGTCGAGGACGGACGCGCGATCCACCTGCCCTCGAACCGCCCGCATGGCGAGCGTCTCGAGGCTATCGCACAGAGCTTTGGGCTGATCGGGCGTCTCGAGCAGCTCGGACAGGAATGTGCGTGCGTCCACATCATCGGGTGCGGCCGAAAGGGCGTCGACAAGCAGTCGCCAAGCACCATCGGTGTCGTCGTACATCCAAGTGAGCTGGGCCGCATGAGTAAGCAGCGGCGCTGCGTCGGTACCGCTCACCGCGCGGGCCGCCTCCGTGCACACCGGGATGAGCTCCATTCCGTGCACCACCACAAAAGGTTCGTGGAGAGCGAGCGCAATCACGGCATCGATCAGCTCAGGATGCCCTGGCCACTGTCCCAGCGCAGCGCGCAACAGACCGGGCAGCGCAGTCCACCAGGCTTTCTGGTGCATGCGAGACTGTACATCGAGCGCCGTTGTGAAGGGATCGGAGAGCTGCATCACTCAGTCGCCCACCGTGCGAGCCGACACGAAGTCCACCGCGACCGCTTGCTGCACCCGCGGCTTCACCCAGGCGAGGAGCTCCTGGTGGACCGGGTGCACCTGATACGATGCCATGGCATCCAGATCTTCATGCCGCGTGATCAGGGCCAGATCGAAGCTCCGATCTGAGCGCACAATGTCGACGCCCACCTCAATGTCGAGCAGCGACGGGATGCGGCCCTTCATCGAGAGCATGCGGTCGCGGCACTCAGCGGCCACACCCAGGTCGGGGAAGCGGAACAGAACGACATGCGTGAGCATCGGTGCCTCCGGTCGGTCGGGGTCGGAGGATTCCGTTAGCCTGTCGCGGCCCGCCTCGACGGTTCGATCGCAGATGGGGCATCGTTCGTTCTCTTCGCCGCACCCAACATCCTTCGTGCGCCATCCACCCCACCTGTCCCGGACCCTCCATGTCTCTCGCCGAGTCCTTGCATCGCGCCAAGGCCAACCGTCAGCCGCTCCTCTCGCTCCTGGCGGCCGAACAGACCGACTGCTACCGCCTCTTCCACGGCGTGGCCGAAGGGCGTCCCGGACTTGCCATCGACCGCTACGGAAAGACCCTCCTGGGCCAGCTCTGGGGCGACCCCCTCGACGCCGAGGAGCTGGAAGCCGTCGAAGATGCGATGGGCCCTGTGATCTGGCGGCAGCGCGGCTCATCCCAGGCACCCACAAAACCTAGCCGATGTCGAGAGCGCGATCTGTCGTTCGCTTTCCAGGCCATTCACGACGGCATCGACCCCTGGCTATTTCTCGACCTTCGCGCGGGTCGGCGCAAGCTCGTACAGCTGGTGAAGGAGCGCCCGGACTGCGCAGTGCTCAACACCTTTTCCTACACCGCAACCGCAGGCGTAATGGCCGCCGCAGCCGGTGCGCGCCGCGTGGTCAACGTGGACCATGCCCGCCAATGGACCCGTATCGGCCGGGAAAACGCACGGGAAAACGACGTACAGATGACCTTCCTACAGGTGGACTACTTTGCCGCAGTGCGCCAGATGGCAGGCCTCAAGGTGGGCCGGAAAGGACGAAAGCTGCCACGGGTGGTCCGGGAACGCTTTGATGTGGTGCTGCTCGATCCGCCCACGCTGGCAAAGGGTCCCTTCGGCGCGGTCGACATCGTGAACGACTATGCAAGCCTCTTCAAGCCTGCTTGGCTTACGCTGAACGAAGATGGCGCCCTCCTGGCCACCAACCACAGCGCACGGGTCTCCCTCGACGACTGGCTCGAGGCCTGTCGTCGATGTGCGGCCAAGGCCGGCCGACCTGTGCGCGACATCGAAGTCGTCGAGGGCGACGCCGACTTTCCATCGTTCGACAGCGCGCCCCCACTCAAGGTGGCCGTGTTTCGGTAGGCGCACTCAGCCCGAGAGGCCGGCACCCGAGATGATGGCGTCGACCACAGATGGGTCGGCCAACGTAGACACGTCGCCGAGGCGAGAGACGTCTCCCTCAGCCACCTTCCGCAAGATGCGGCGCATCACTTTGCCGGAGCGGGTCTTGGGCAGGCCCGGTACGACCTGGAACTTGTCGACCCGCGCCACCGCACCGATGCGCGTGCGCACCACCCCATTCAAGGCCTTCTGCCACACCTCGACCGAGTCTCCGATGTCAACCCCCGGCTGCAGTACGATGTAGGCATAGACCCCCTGCCCCTTGATGGGGTGCGGGTAGCCCACCACCGCCGCCTCTGCGACGGAGTCGGCCGACACCAAAGCACTCTCCAGCTCAGCCGTGCCCATGCGGTGGCCCGAAACGTTGAGCACGTCGTCGACCCGTCCAGTGATCCAGTGGTAGCCACTGGCATCTCGTCGGCACCCATCGCCCGTGAAGTACCGGCCCGGGTAGGTGCTGAAGTAGGTGGACACGTAGCGCGGGTGGTCGCCCCACACGGTGCGAGCCTGGCCGGGCCACGGGTGCTCCATGCACAGATGGCCGCTCACGGGGCCATGCAGCACCTGATTGTCGGCATTCACAAGCACCGGTTGGATCCCCGGAAGGGGCAAGGTGGCGGCCCCCGGAGCCACTGGAGTCGCCGGAGCCACGGGCGTAATCATGATGCCGCCTGTCTCGGTCTGCCACCAGGTATCCACAATGGTGCAGCGCGACGCGCCCACCACCGTGTAGTACCACTCCCACGCCTCGGGATTGATGGGCTCGCCCACCGTGCCGAGCACCCGCAGCGTGGAGCGATCGGCTCGGGTCACGAAATCATCGCCCATGGCGGCCAGCGCCCGGATGGCCGTGGGTGCGGTGTAGAAGATGGTGATGCCATGGCGCTCCACCATGTCCCAGTAGCGGCCGGCATCCGGGTACAGCGGCGTGGACTCGAACATCAGGGTGGTGGCACCGTTCGCGAGCGGCCCGTACACGATGTAGGTGTGACCGGTGATCCAGCCCACGTCGGCCACGCAGGCATAGACGTCGTCTTCGCGCAGGTCAAACACGGTCTGGTGGGTGTAGCTGGCGTAGGTGATGTAGCCACCGCAGGTATGCACCACGCCCTTGGGCCGCCCGGTGGAGCCTGAGGTGTAGAGGATGAAGAGGGGGTCTTCGGCCGCGCACTCCACCGCCTCGAAGTCGGCTGACGCGGTCTCGACTACGTCGTGCCACCACACATCGCGCCCGGCGACCATGGTCACATCCGCCCCGGTGCGGCGGTACACCAGCTGATGGGTCACGCCCTTTTCGCCTTGCACCGCTTCGTCGGCCGTGGCCTTGAGTGGGATGGTGCGCTGGCCACGCAGGCCTTCGTCTTGGGTGATGACCACCCTGGCGTCGCAGTCGCGGATCCGGTCGCGGAGCGCTTCCGCTGAAAACCCACCGAACACCACGCTGTGCACCGCACCCACGCGGGCACAAGCCAGCATCGCGATGGCCGCCTCGGGCACCATCCCCATGTAGATGATCACCCGCTCGCCCTTCTGCACCCCGAGCGACACCAGTGCACTGGCGGCCTTGTTCACCTCGGCGGCCAGCTCGGCGTAGGTGAGCGTGCGGTTCTCGCCCGGTGTGTCGCCTTCCCACAGGATGGCCACCTTGTCGGCGCGGGTGCCCAGGTTCGCATCAAGGCAGGTCTCAGTGACGTTGAGCCTGCCGTCGGCGAACCAGGAAAAGGGGCCGTCGCCTACGGTGTGGTAGCTCCCCCGGAGACCCTCGGTGGGGGGAGTGCGCCAGTGCACCCGCGCATGCGCCTCGGCCAGCCAGAAGGCATCGGGGTCGTTCTTCGCCTGCATCCAGGTCTCACGCCAGGCGTGCATCGTGGTGATGGGATTGGGCGAGCCTTCCTGTACGCGGCTGGGGACGGGATGGGTGGACATGATCTCTCCGATGGCGACAACGCGGACGGCATTGTGCCATCCGGGTCGTGCCAGCGGTAGGCCCTTTGCGGTGGTGCCGGCCAGCCCCCGCCAATCGACAGCGGGGCGCGACCGCCCTCCTGTCGCAAGTCAGAACAGGAACGGGAAGAATGCAGTCCGGTGGGCAGGATAGCGCGCGCCAAAGTGGTCGCGGTACCAGGTGTGGGTCTTCTGCGCCTGTGGAAGCATCAGCGCAAACACTGCGATCTGGTGCACGAACGCCGGTAGCGAGAGCGTCATCAGCGCGAAGCCGGTCCACTCCACGAACTCGGAGAAGTAGTGGGCGTTGGAGCTGAACCGAAACAGCCCCCGCATCGGAATGGCGTAGTCCTGTGAGGGGCCGGACCGGAGCCGAATGAGCAGCTCGTCATGCGTGACGGTGGAGACCAGCCCAATCACGAAGAGCAGTGCTCCCACCATCGCAACCGGAAGCACAAGAGAGTCCATCAATAGATTATTCTGAGCAAACCATGTGCCCATAAAATAGCCCATCGGAATGTAGTACGACCAGGTGAGGAAGATGAGCACGACCGAGTACTGCTGCTCCGAAGTGCGCAGCCGCCGTGGATAGATGACCGACCGATACAGGTAGTGCAGGCAGTACAGCCCCACGAAGCCAGTCTGCAAGCTCAGCAGTCCGTATGTCTGGAAGCCACCGGCCAGCGCGTAGAATCCAAGGATGCTCGGGATGGCTGGAAGGGTCATCCACTTCCAGGCAACCGACTTGGAGATGTAGCTGGACCGTGGGCCCATCGGCAGCTCGTGTACCCGCTGGCCACGGTCGACACGCTTGAACATGATGACCATGGTGAGCACGAACACGTACATCAGCCAAATGACCATCAGGGTGGAGTACGCAGTCGGCATGGCTGGGTCGGGGCCTCGCTGTTTCGTATACCAATACCCCAAAAATGGAGGCTCGCGAACGTATGGGCACTTCCGCCCCGCAGGCAGCCTTCAGCAATATTCGAGACCAGCGCGCTCACGCAGCGATCGACCGAGCCCAAGTTTCGGGCAAGCCCAAGCGATTCGACTCCATTCGCAGCCAGCCAGCCCCAACGCCCAACGCCGACCGCACCCAGGCCGTCTGTTCGAGAGACCCCACGGCCATCGGCCCGGATGCTGTACGCTGGCGCTGTCCCCGGAGCTCCGATGCACCGCAGAATGTACCTCCTGATCTGGTTGTCACTCCCCCTCGGCCACGGCTGCACGGACTACGCGCTCCAAGAAAAGGCCACCGAAGACGACGCGACCACCACAGCAGAGGCCGAGCCGCCCACACCGCCGGCCGACGAACCACCCGATGCTCGGGACTCCGCTGACGACGACGACGACACCACCACCGGTACCACCAGCACCACCGAAGCAAACGAGCCGCCAAGCATCACCATCACGGCACCGGATCCGGCGGGCACGTTCTACACCGACATCGGCGTCATCCTGCAGGCCGAGGTCTCCGATCCCGATCACCCCGCCGACTCCCTGCGCGTGACCTGGAGCTCCGATCGCGGCGATGCGCTGCCGCTTGAGCTCGTGCCCGATGCGACCGGCCAGGTCACCACCGAGCATCGCCTGTCGGATGGTGTCCACACCCTCACCGCCACCGTCACGGACCCCCAGGGCGCCACCGGCTCCAGCGCGGTCACGGTCACGCTCTCCGGCGAGTACAACACCGGCACCGAGTGTGGCTCCGTGCCCGCCTACACCCTGCCCACGTGTGCCGAGGCCACGGGCATCTACTTCTCCGAGATCTTTCGGAGCGATCCGGTGATCTACCGCATGGACACGGATGGCTCGAGCCTCACAGCCCTCTACAACGAGGTGGCCGACGATCTCGAGGTGGACCTCGCCGGCGACCGCCTCTACTGGGTGCGAGGCGACGCCATCATCGAGCGCGCCCCTCTGGGCGGCGGCGCCATCGAGACGGTCCAGCCAGCACTGCCCTACGCCTACGGCATCGCGCTGCATCCCTTTGCCCGACGCATCTACTGGACCAACCAGGTGGGCACGCCCAAGGTGGAGCAGTCCTGCTTCTGGGGGGGCTCCACCACCGCGGTGCTGCCCTCGCTCGGACCTGGCGGCAACTGCTGCGCCATCGGCATAGACATCGACTTCGACACCGAGAAGATCTACTGGATGGACGGATACTACGGCGGGCCCATCTCCCGCATGAACCTCGACGGAACCGGGCTCGAGGTGCTCACCTACACCGTCGGCATCGGCAACGGCATCGCCGTCGACCACCGTGGTGGGAAGATCTACTGGACCGAGTACGGCGGCAGCGGCTCGAGCGTCATCCGTCGTGCGGAGCTCGACGGCAGCAACGTCGAGACCCTGCTCACGACGATGGACGGCCTGGCCACGCCACAACACATCGCTGTGGACCCTGCGGGCGGCAAGATCTACTGGGCCGACATCGACGGCGAGGCCCAGATCGCGCGGGCCAACCTGGACGGCTCCGGGATGGAGTCGCTCTACAGCGGCGGCCGCGAGATCCGTGCGATTGCACTGGAGCGCCAGTCGCCGTGC
>CAJWOS010000033.1 GCA_913044235.1 uncultured Pseudomonadota bacterium | reverse complement strand
GGCTTGGTGCTCGAGATGCCATCGGTTGTGGCCGTCGACCAACGCAACCCTTCCCGCCGGGTCGTGGCGGTGGGCGAGGAAGCGAGAGAAATGCTCGGCCGCACGCCCGAGCACATCCGCGCCTGCCGCCCGATTCGCGGCACGGCTTTTGACGACTACGGCTTGGTGCAAGAACTCCTCGATCACGCCTTGCGAACGGCTCTACACGGCAAAATTCCCCACCGCCCCTCCATCACGATCGCTTTGTCCCATGGAACGGAAGAAGTCGCCCGTCGAGCCATTCAGGACTCTGCCCGCGCGATCGGGGCACGAGAAGTGGTGTTGATTCCCAAGGGCGTGGCAGCGGCGGTCGGCAGCGAACTTCCCATTCAAGAACCGCTCGGCACCCTCCTCGTCGACATCGGCGGAGGCAGCTCTGAGGTGGTGCTGATGAGCCTCGGCGGCTTGATCGACCATGAAGTGGTCCCGGTGGGTGGCGAAAAGATCGACGAGGCCATCAAGGCCTGGGTGGGCTCAGCCTGTGGCGTTTCCATCGGAGACCGTACCGCAGAGTCCATCAAGCTCCGGGTGGCTCGCACCCCCAACCAGACCGATCCCGGAATCGTGGTCACAGGACGCGACAACCAGACGGGCATCCCCCGAGAGGTCCGCATCGACTCTCTCAACCTGGCCTCCGCCATCTTGCCCACACTCGTACCGATCATCGATGGCCTCCAGGCGGTCCTGGCTCGCACCACCCCCGAGCTCTCCTCCGATGTCGCCGACCATGGCATCGTGCTGACGGGCGGTGGAGCCCTCTTCCCAGGGGTCGTCCCTCTGCTGCGCGACGCCACGGGACTGCCCGTCGTGCTCGGTGAGAACCCACAGCTCGCAACGATTGCCGGCGTTCTCGACCTGCAGCAAATCCCCGACCAGTTGCACCGCCTCGCCTGGCGCTGAGGCTCCGCCCAGACCGTACCCTCACCCGCCCGCTCGGCCTCCACGGCGACCCCTCGCGCAAATCACAGCCCACGGCCCGTCACAGACAGACTTGCGATTCCAGGCCTGCCCGGGCCCGGACACGCCATGGGCTTCAGGATTCGTCGCTTGCGTCGGCTGCAGCTCGCCAGGGCGGAACCACTGCCGGGTGGTCCGGGTTGTACAGACTGCGATGCTGTTCCGCCAGATCGTAGATGGCGTCCATGCAAAGCTCCGCTGCCGCGAGCGACTCCTCTTGGCTGGGCTCAGAGTTGGCATCGATGCCGCTTCGCAGCTCGGACAAGTCCACAGGCGGGCCAAAAAAGACATCAATCCGACGCTCCTCCGGCCGGCGCCAGTTGAACACCCCCTCCTGCACAATATTGTTTGAGATCCCCACCACATAAAGCGGGACCACGCGGATGTCGCCAACAGACAGCGCGATCCGACCCGTACCGGCGTGCGGCTTCAAAAAGGAGTACGGTCCAGCCTCTTTGTTTCGCCGACCTTCCGGGTGGATTCCCACCCAAGTACCGGGAATGGTGAGCTCGTCTTGGAGGCGGCGCAGCGCATAGCGATTCCATGCGCGCCCGGAGGAGTCCCGCACAATGGGTGGAAACATCGCCAGAATGGTCATCCACCAGTTGATGAACGTCCCCACGAAGCCCTCATAGAAGAACTTCGCACGCACCGGAAAGAAGGCTCGCTGTGCCAACCGGGTGTGCCGAACATTCGCGAAGGCCACCACATAGAAGTCGAAGAACGAGCGGTGATTGGCCACCATCAACACCCGACTCTTCTTGTCGAGGTCGGCCACGTGCTCAGCACCATGCACCTTCATCCGATTGCCCGCAGTACACCACAGCACAAACCGCATCGTGGTGTGGATCCAAGCCGCACTGAGGAACTTGAGGTACCGGTTGACGAAGTCGGCAACGTGGTACCAGCGCCGCATATGCACGGGCAGCGCCGCAAGCTGTTCGGGACTGGGGTCCTGTGGATGACGAGACTGCATACAAGGCCGGGGACGCAATGACGCGCCCCGCTTAATCCACTCCACGCAAGTGGGTGGGATTGGCTCACGTTGGTCGCACACTGTCCGATGGGTGTCTGGAAGTGTCACCACACTTCCTGGAGACGTCATGAAGGCGCGCCATACCACCTGGGAAGATGCCGTGGCCCAAAGTCGGGCCGAGCTCGCGGAGCGCGGGCGGCGTCTCGCAGTGCAGAAATCCGTGCTTCTGCTCGGATGGCATGCCGCACTCTGGGTCATTGTGCTGATCGGGGTGCTGGTGAGCATGGCCGTCCAGCACCGCTCCGGGGCCCCCATCGCAGCCGTCACGGTGGGTGCCTACACCACCATCGTCACACTGCTCGGCTGGGCCCGAGTGAACAGCGGCCGGTCCGGTCGAGCGGTCGTCTCGGCGGTTCTCGCTGCCGATGGACTCGTTTTGGTGGCCCTCCTGACCATTTTTGTCCCCGATGTCCCCGTGGCACTCGGTGCGGCAGTGCTTCCAGTGGTCGGCCTCGCTGCGGTGGGCAACGCGCGCCTCTCCCTTTCCTTGGCCATCCTTCAGAACATACTTCTGATTACCATCTGGAAGCATCACTACGGAGCCCTGCTGCTTGGGAAGCTGGGGGTTGCCTCCGCCGACATCGCACAGCCGCTCGATGTGGCGGCCTTCGCAGCCCTCTCCACCACCGCAGCCCTGCTGGCCACCGCGGCTGCGCGATCGGGCTTTGCGGGCGCTGGCGTTCTCCGAAGCGAGCTGGCTGTGCACACTCGGCACCTCGCCGCAGCCAACACCGCCCTCACAGCCCACAACGAGGCCCTGGCCACCTTCAATGCCGCTGTCGGACACGATCTCCGTGGCCCGCTCACCACCGCTCGACTTGCCATGGGGCTCGCGCGCGAGGACTGCCCGTCCGACGACCAACGCACCAACGTCAATGAAGCCATCGATGCAGTCGATCGCCTGACCGTCATGGTGGATGAGCTGCTCCAGGTTGCCCGGAGCGGCGGTTCGATCGGAATCAAAGAGCCGGTGCCGCTCGATACGATCGTCGATGACGCACTCGCCAACCTCACCGCCGAGATCCGCTCGGTCGGAGGCCGAATCAGCGTGTGTGGAATCCTTCCGACCGTGTCCGGCAATCGAAGCCTTCTTGCAGAGTCCGTCCAGAATCTCGTGGAAAACGCCCTCAAATATGGCGGCATGCCTCATCCCCGCATTCGTATCTCTGGTGGCTGGGTGGGTGACATCGCCTTCTTGGAAGTGGAAGACGATGGACTCGGGGTGCAACGACAAGATCGCGACCGGATCTTCCAGGCGTTCGAGCAGCTCGACGGTCAATCGGTCGGGGTCGGTGCCGGACTCTCGCTGGTCCGCCGTATGGTCGAGGCGCATGGTGGCACCATCGCAGTGGACGATGGACGGCTGCTGGGCGGCGCTCGTTTCCGCATCTGTCTACCGCTGCACACCACCGCTGCGCTGGCATCTGTAGGATGAGCACACACCACTCGGCACCTAAACATCATCGAATCAAGAAGTCCGCCCCCACGGGTTGCGCTTCACGCCCCACCATCTCCACGGCAGACTCGAGCATCGACGACTGCGGCCCCACGTCGGATACCACCAACCAGACGGCACGATGGCGACCGTAGACCTCCGATAGGGTCGGCCGGACCTGGTCATGGACGTAGATCGCGAACGGCCCTCCGGCCAAATTCACGAGACGCGGCTGACCATGGCGATGGTCGTTGGAGCCCAACGGCACCTCGGGCAGCTGAATTCGGGGCGCGCTCCACCAAGGGCGAATGCGCCAGAGGACAGCACTCGTGCGGGTCTTGTCGTCGTCATTCCGACCGGGCGGGCGCAGCAGCACCAAAGCATCACCCGCACAGCCGGGCTCCAGAGTGGTACCAGGGCAGGTCCATGGGACCGCAAGCGCACCCAAAGCCACATCGACCGCGCGGGACTCCGCAGACACGTCGGTCGCAAGGTCCTGCACGCGGCGGCCGTCGAAGGCAAGCTGCCAGCCTGCCTGCACAAGAGCCAGGGGAACAAAGATCCATGCCGCCTTGGGCACTGCCGCCACACACAGGGCGAGCGGCGGCAAAAGGGTGAGCAAATAGGGGAACTGATGAGGCGCCGCCACGCGAGCGGCCACGAAGCACACGAGCACCACAAAGCCACCGACGAAACCCAGGGCAAGCCGGGGAGAGCGCCGAGCTCCGAGCAAACCAAATACCGGTAACGCCAGGCCCAGGACACCAAATCGGCCCACCAAATCGGTCGCCACGAGGCCCGCCATGAACGATGGCTGGGTGAAGGTGGACGCGTCGCCGATGGTGGTCAGGACTCCGGGGACCAGCGGCGAGAAGCCCAGCACCAGTACCAAGAGCGTGTTCCAGCGCAGGCGGCTCGGTAGGGAGACCACCGCCAGGAACGCGGCAACGGCACCGAGAACATGGGTCCAGCCTGCCAGCAGTCCCCAAGCCAACATTGGGCCATGCACCCGCCCCCGCCCATTGACTGAAGTGGACCACAATCCGGCGAGAGCGAAGGTAAGGAGAGCGTATTGGTTGACTTCCGCCGCGTAGTGCACCGCCACAGGAGAGGTGGCGAGCAGCAGAGCCGCCAGACGAGAGCGTCGTGCCAGCAGCACCACCGCACCGGTCGACAGCAGGATGCTCTGCATCAGCCACCACAGGGGACGCGGACTCCACAGCTCGGTGAGCGCGTGGAGCACTGGCCATGCGGGCGGATGCAAGCCGGTAAACGTGCTGGGAAGCTCATGCAGAAGGCCCATCTGCAGCTTGTGGAGCGTCTGAGCCGGGTACACGCTGTAGAGCCAGGCATCCTCGTGCCAACGCGCAATCCCGCGCGGCAGACGAAGCATCAGCGCCAACATCAACACGGCTGCAGCAGCCAGCGGGCGGGATGGACTCAATCGGTCACCACAATGCGCACGTCGGGGCGCGCCACCCGCAAAGGCCAAGCGAGCTCCCCCTCACGACCGTGCGGCCGACGTCGGATTTCGTAGGTGGCATCGGGCGGCAATGTCTCTGCCAGCCGATGGGCCTCCAGGCGCATCAAGGTGGCATCACGGGTACTGGACTCGTCGAAGAGGAGCCGCGGATCCACACGCGGAATGTCGAGCATCGGGAGCGGTGGCACGCGGACCCCTCGATCCATCTCCCCACGGTACATCCCCACTTGGCTGATCAGGGCGACCGTGGGCACCACCAAAACAAGACCCAGCGGTCTGGGCACAATCAATCCGGCCCAGAGCGTGATGGGCACAAGTGCAGCCGCATAGTAGCGGGGCGACAGGCGGTCACCGAACGCGCCGGCTATCCCGATCAAAACGAGCACCAGTGGCAAGACTGCAAGCCGACGGCTGGCGCCGACACTGGGAGCGCCCCGCGGACGGGGAAAGAGGGCTCCGAGCAGACCGATCGGAGCCAACAGCACGCCGATCCAGGCCGACTCTGCCCAAAGCTGCCTCACACCGCTTCCAAGCACGCGAGCAAGGTCGGCCGGCTGTGTGGGGAGTGCGTTCCCGAGCTGGGGCCACCAGCTTCCCAACAGCCCGGACCGGTCGCGCGGTGCCCACAATGGCTCGAGCCACTGCGCCGTGACCGGAAGGGTCATGGCTGCACCAACGAGAGAGAGTGGGCGCAGCAACAGGAGCATGAGCGCCGGCGCTGCGATGGGCTTCACTGCCACACTCGCCATCGCCAGCGCCCCGCCGGCGAGCGCCGCACTCCGTCCGAGCGTGGCGATATACGCTCCGAGAGTGACCAAGAAGAGCGCTGGCGCATCTCCAGCAGACAGCGCCGATGGGTAGACCGCGAGCGGCAGCGCCGCCGCCAGCCATGCGCCATGACCGGTGAGGCGATTCCGATGCCCCACAAGATAGAGCAGCGGCACGGTCAAGGTGCCGGTCCAAAGCGACAGAGTGCGCGCACCACCAGCGAGTCGAATGCCCTCGATGTGCAGTGGGTAGAGGTGCTGGCCCAGGTGCACAGCCGCCTCAGCGCCTGTGCCATCGGGACCAAAGGGCGCCCCTTCGCCCAGGCCCCATGCCGCTGCCCATCGCAAGATCGCTGCGAAGACCGTGAGCAAGACCATTTCAACGAGGTGGACGGTGGTGAGTCGTGGGGTCGACGCACAAGACGGCGCCCCGTCAGGCGGGCGGCCGGAACCAGATGCAGTCAGGGCGGCGGCGGTCATGGTGCCGGAGACTCCAAGGCAGTGTGAATGGTACCGTGGAGTCCGGGTCCGTCCACGAGCCTCCAGGTCCGACGCCAGGGCCGACCGGCACCAGGGTCGTGCGTCTCTTGGGAAGCGAGCTGCCACACCAGCTTCATTCGGAGCGCCCGATCGCGCAGCCCCCGACTCGACCACTCCGTGTGCTCGGGAGCCTCTCCCCAGGACACACAAGGGGCCGAGACCTCTCCGGCCGCGAGCGCTACCCAGGAGGGTCGCGGCTGCCCCGGCACCGGTGGCTCGTCGCTGATTTCCAGACAGTCTCCAAGTCCCACTTCTTCCAGCACCATGGGCGGATGCTCCGCACGATGGTGCCAGCGGGAGTGAGTGTCGAGGAGAGATGGAACGAAGCCGACCCCAAGGAGCACGGGAAGCCAGGGCTTGCGCGCATCGAGCGCCGCAAGCGCGCAGAGGGCCACTGCAGCCGGCAACGCATGCCGGGCCCCGTAGTCGGAAAAACAAGCCCCCAGCAGGTGTACGACCACTGCGAGCACCGCCAACGCTGCGGTGGCGCGATTGTGCACCGCAAGGAATGCGAACCCGAGAGAAGCCGGTCCGATGAACACCACCAAGAGGAGATTCACTCGAAGGACCGGCCAGAGAGCGGCGCCGGGAGGTCCCCCGACGATGAGAATCTGGAGCAGCGCGACGCCCAGCGCCGCGCCACCTGCCCGTCCCAGGAACAGGGCTGGAATGGCAAGCTCCGGCCGAAAGGCCGCGGCGAGTGCGGCAAAGACAGTACGCAGTGGCCATGCGCGCGTCGCAAACGCAGCGGTCAGACACATAAGGCCGTGCACTACGGGCGTCGCACTCGTGGACCATGCCATGTGCTCGGGGAGGCACGCCACGAGCAAGCCCGCCGAGAGCCCTGCCCGCAGCTGCGCCTCTGGGCGTGCATGCCGACGCACGGCCATCGCCACAAACACTGCGGTGAGACTCCCAACAACCGTCGCCAACAGCAACGGCGCGCGGGGATCTCTGGACAACCATCCCAGCGCCTGGTGCACCGCTATCGACAGGGGCCAAGCTTGAGACGATGGCATGGGCGGCTGGCCGAGCAGGGCTTCGAAGAGCATCCGCTCGTGGCCATCAAAGACCCGTCGCACCGAGCGAAGCTGCGTAGGGTTCACCCCAGCGTGCACATCCCCCCAGCGCGCCATCCACCCCCAACGCAAGAGGAATGCCCCCACAAAGAGAGAGACATCGGCAAGGCGAAGACGGCGGACGGACGACATGACTCCGGATCATGGCACGGCCGGGCGCGAGGTGTAGGCTGAACCCGCAAGTCGGGGATCGTCCCGGCCCTCTCCGCGCCTTCGTCCGTACCGCCCGGTGCCCGCTCGCACATGAATTCCGGTGGCTTCCGCTTCCAGTCCGCCCGTGGGAACCAGACCGCCACGGCGCTCCTCATCGCACTCGCGTTGGCGGTCTGGCTCGTGCGCGGCCCAGCCACCACCCTGTGGTGGACGTCTTGGGGTCCCGACCAGCCATGGGCACACCGAGATCTCCTGGGTGCGCTGTGGCTCTGGAGTGCCGAAGCCCACGAGGGAACTGCCCACTGGCTCACGCTCCAGAACCATCCGGATGGGGCGCCCGACATTCGGCACCACATCCCCAATCCGTTCGACGCCTGGCTCTTCGGTCCTCTTCTCGGACTGATCGGAGGCTCGGTCCGAAGCTGGTGGGGCGCCGTGCAGCTTGCCCACCACCTCGGAAACATCTCCGCCACAGTCGGTCTCTCTCGCACCCTCGGTGCCCGTTGGTACAGCGCAGCCGCAGCGGGCGTGGTGGTGGCCGCAACCCCCGTGATGCTCCACGAGGTGGCCGGGGGACGCGGACTGTCCGGTGCCGTCTGGCCAGGCTTGTGGGCACTCGCACTCGCGGTGCGCGGTCGGGGACTGCACGCCGGATTTCTGGTGGGTCTCCAGGGTTTATTCTACCTCTACACCGGTGCGCTGGTCGGACTCATCGCACTCCTGCTGAGACCCTCCCTCGGCCTCCTGAGCGGCGCCTCTCTCGTGTTGCTGCCCTACCTCGCCTGGCTTTCCCCCCTGCTCGACGGACTCAACGGGCGCCCACCACCCGCAGACTATTCCATCTTGCCGCTCGCCAGCTTGTGGGGAGACACAGACCTTCCTGCCAGACAGCGACTGAGCCCCTGGTGCTGGATCGGTCTCCTCGCGGCCATCGTCACCCGCCGGTGGCGATGGGCGGTGGCATCCGGTCTTGCCATCGTCATTGCGCTCGGACCGACCCCCGGCGCAAAGACCGAGGCCGCTGTCGTTGCATCACCGCTGGCCTGGCTGATGGTGTGGATCCCGGCGCTCGGTCGGATGCACCACCCCGTCCGCGCGATCCTGCTCGCGGTCCCAGTGATGGCCGCCATCGGGGCACGCGCCTGGCCGCGAATGGCCGTTCTGGCAGCGCTTGGCGCCCTCCTCGGCGGTGCTGCGATGCAAGATGCCGCAGCATGGGGCGAAGCCCGCTCGCGAACCGGCATGGCGCAAGCTCTGTGGCTCGCCGAGCATGCCGATGGCGCAGTCCTTGACCTCACGGGCGCGGGTGCAGAAGCCTTGGCCCTTCAGCCCATCCACCAACGCCCCATGCTTGAGGGACTGCGCAAGCCCATGGGACCCACTGGTGCTGGATACCTGCGCAAGCGGGCCGATGGCTGGCTGAGCGGACAGCCACAACCTGGACTCGACCGCGAGCTCGCAGAGGCCGGCTTCACCCATGTGTTGGTCCTCGACCGACAAGGCACCGGGATCACACAAGCCCATGATGCCGTTCACGCGGCCCTCGGTCCTCCCGTGTATCCGTCGGTCTACGCGGTGCCCATACTCCCCTCCCCGTCTGCACCAGCACCCTGATTCCCCCCACCTCCGGTCGCTGGTGAAGGCTGGCCCGCCGCCGGCCGGGTAGAATAGAGAGCACCTCCGGTACACGACTCGGAAAGGAGTGCGCGGTGTCCACCAGCTCACACCAGCAACGTCGCCTCCAACAGCAACAGCCCGAACATGAAATTCAGGAGGACGCCCGCGACCAGCAGATGCTGGAGTCCCTCGAAGAAGGGATGGAGCTTGCACCAGACCAAGCGGGGCGCGTGGCCGGACAGTTCGGAAACGCAGCACTGGCCGCCCTCCTGGGTGGTCAAGTCGCCACTCCTGGAGCGGCCGGGGTCGACCTCGAAGAAGAAGAATCGGTCGAGCTGGTGGAAGAGCTCGGCGAAGACATCGAGGCCGGACAGGAACTCGAATCCCGAGACTTCGGCGGCGGTGGCGTGCCGGCAGCCCCAGCCGATGGCGGGGGCGGCAGCAGCGGGGATCCTTGGGACGTCGGACACCTGTTCGGGGGCGACGACGAAGACGACGACCCGAATGCGCCGACTTCCACTGGTCGACTGGGCCCCTCCCCGCGAAGGAAGATCAAACGCCCGACCGATGATCCCTTCGAAGAGACGCTCGATGAAGGGGAACTGCAGCCCGAAGACATCAACGGCGTCGACAAAATCATCGGCCCCACCAAGGCACGCGGCGAGACCCCACGGTTCGGCGACGCACAGTATGCGGCCGTCGAGACTTGCCTGGCCGAGCCGCGCGAGCTCGGGCGACGCGATCTGGAGCCTGAAGACCTCGTCGGTCGTCATGGCGCGACAGATCCCATCAGTCGGCCGACTGCCATCGGTTCGTTCATCGCCGATTCTGGCCGCAATCGACGCGCCCGCACCGTCGGTCGACTCCTCGCGACCGGAACTGCAGGACTATTCTCCCAATCCAATGGTTTCTCCGGCGGTGTCGCCCGGTTGTGTTCCCTGGCGGTCTGCGCCGAAGCCCTCGAGGGAGGTGGCCCTCGAACCGACCGCGCCGTTGCACTGGCACTGGCCGAAGATGCCTGGCCAACCACCGTTGGATGCGCCCGACCGATGGCCCAGAAGGGTCGCCTCCACGCCCCGGAAGTTCTGGATGCCCTGTTGGGCAGCCGGGCCCCCAGCCAGCCCGTCGAGCAGCTTCCACCCCCATCGGTCCTGGGGGGGCGCGCGCTCGAGGGTCTGTTGCCGCCAGCCTACATTCCAGAGGTACCAGAGCTGGATCTGGACAGTGATCTTCCCGAGTCCAGCACCGACCCGGACCTCCAGGAAATCGATGCTGCGCTGAACTTCTTTCTCACGGGAAACAACAGCAACCGTCGAGCCCCAGACCGGCCCGTTCCAAAGTCTGTGGTGCAGCCAGCGCTTCATTCCGCGCGGTACTTGATGAACGCCGCCGGCAAAGCACACGTCGAGTTTGCGGCCGCTGGATTCGCCGTGAGCTCGGTGCGTCCCGACGCCCCGGTGCGCAGTCCGCTCGAAGCGGCCGACCGCGCACTCGCGCGCATCGCCCGGGCCATTCTGCGAGCCGGCCGCAAGCTGGAGCAGGTTGAAGGTACCCCGAGAACCGAAGTCGACCCCGCCGCAGTGCAAGCGATGACGGAGGAGCTCAACACGGCCAGGGAGCGCCTCCTCGAGCTGCGGCAGTGGTCGTTCGAGACGATTGCGGGAGCGCTCGATGCCTGATGCCCAGCGCGATCCACTGCTCGATGTACCCGTCGATCCAGATGCCCGCGAAGACCTCGTAGACGAAGCATTTCTGGACCGAATCTACGATGGGCAGCGCCATCTCGAACACTTGCGGAACCATCCGCTCCTCGGTCCCGACCGCCATGCCGCGACCGAGCGCATCCGGGCGGTCGCGGCCGTACTGCAGGAGATTCCAGACGACCTGGCCAGCGCGGACCTCTTTCGTCTGGCCGGCGACCTCTCTCTCGAAGCCGGACATGGCGAGGCCGTCGACCGCTACTTGCGCGGTGCTGCTGCTGCCCGAAGAAAGGGCGACTTTCGCTGTGAACGCGACCTCCACCTACGCGCTTGCCGTGCCGTGGCACGCATGCGCGGCGCCGAGTCAGCACGAGGCTTCTTCCAAGAGCTCGGCAAGCGAGATCCCGAGCCCTGCCCGATCACCTTTGCCCTCACCTGCGCCGACATCGATCCGAGTACCGCCCGCGAAAACCTGGAGGAGGCCCTCCAGCTGCTCACCGACCCTGCACGGGCGCACGAGCGGCTCATGGCTCTCGAAGACCTGGCCGAGGCCTATCTTGCCGGCAAGGAGCCCTCGCGGGCCATCGACGTGCTGAAGCAGGCGCTGAAGCTCGCCGAGCAATGGGCCGATCAGGGCCGTGCAGGCCACGCCCATGCACTGATGGCCACCATCCACCTCACCACCGGACGTCCGGAGGCCTCGCTCCCACACCTCGAAGCCGCCTTTGCAGGAGCGATCGAGGAAGACGACGACTTGCTCACAGTGGTACACGGAACCGTTCTCTGCGGCCTCTACCTCGACCGAGAGCGGTGGTCCGACGCCGAACCGGTCGCTCGGCGCATCCTTGCCAGCGCAGAACGCCGCGGCAACTGGATCGGCGTTGCAGACGCGGCCCTGGCCTGGTCAGCCACCTTTGTGGGGCAGGACCGTGCGTCGGCTGCCGTAGCTGTGGTTGGCCGCACGCTCCTGACGCTCCGTCAGCAGAATGCCCATGCAGCCGCAGCGCTCCTGCACGCTCGCCTGGGAGAGCTGCGTGCCGTGATGGGCGACGAAGCGTTCGACCTGGTGTTGCGGCGTGTTCTGGCGGCTCTGGGCTCCGCGACCTGACCCGACGAAGGCGCGGTCTCCCCTCCCGTCTTTACGGGTTGTAGGAACGGGCAGAGATGGTCACCACCACACCACGCTCCACGTCCGAGAGAATCTGCGGCGGGGGCGGCGGAAAGGTGGTGACGACAATCGCATCCAGCACGCTCTTATCGAACGCCTTCACCTGGGACAGCTCGACAGCAGCCAGTCCGGTGCGCTTGCCATTGATGTCGATCTTGACCAGGAACTGGGCCTTGGCCTTGGGATTTTTCTTGATGATCTTCGCCTTGGGCTCCCACTGCTCGAGCACCGCCTGCCGCACGGCCTTCACGTATGCAGGAAGCACGGCTTCTTCTGTCACTTCTGGTGCAGCATCCGCTTCTTCCTCGGACTTTTCGGCATTGGGCACATCAGGGATGGCGTTCAGCATCTTGTCGAGATCATCCTGGGCCCATGCCGCGGGCGCAGAAACGAACAAGGAACAGATGACACACAGGCAGGCGGCGCGGGTCCAGCGCATCGGCACTCTCACAAGGTTGAAGTCCAGGTACTGGTTGTTCGACAGGCGGTCTTCACCAGCGAACCTTTCTGTACCCGTTCAAACCGCACCCGGCACCGATGTTCCCTCGACGAACCCATTCACGATCGAAGGCGGAACCAGATCGAAAGGGCTTTTTGCGCTTCCGAGGTGAGCTGGCGCCGACGCCAGGCATCGCCAAGCTTGCGCAGCACTTCTGCACGGGTTGGATACGGGAAGACTGTGGTGGAAAACTTTTCGAGTCCGATCTCGTGGGTCACGGCAAGCGACAGCGTCCCCATCAGCTCGCCGGCTCCGACGCCCGTCACCACCGCACCGAGAATCCGATCCGTTCCCGCGCGCACGTAGACCCTGGCAAAGCCACGCACCCGTCCGTCGAGGCGCGCCCGGTCGACATCGTGGAAGTCTACCGACAGCACCTCAAATGGAATGGCTTCATCCCGAAGCTCCGCAAGCCCCCGTCCCACCCGACCCACCTCCGGGTCGGTGTAGACGCAGCTTGGAATCACGAGGTCGCTTGCAGACCGCTGCTTGGGAAAGAGTGCGTTCTGAACCGCAATCCGCGCCGTCGCATCCGCCACATGAGTGAAGTGATGTGGCATCGCACAGTCACCGGCGGCCCAGATCCGGGGATTGGTGGTGCGCAGAAACTCGTCGACCCACACCCCCCGCTCCGGGTGCGTCTGCACGCCAGCCTTCTCCAGCCCGAGCCCGCCCACAACGGGCTCACGACCCACCGCCAACAATAGGGTGGTCGCGGAGACAGCGGCGTCTGCCCCGCTGAGAACCGCTTCGAAACCGGACGACGTGGGTGAGAACCGCTCCACTGTGGCATCGGTCAGCACGCGAACCCCATCGCTCTCGAGGGCGCGCGTAAGCAACAGCGCGGCTTCCGGATCCAAGCTCGGAAGGACTCGAGGGCCACGCTCCACAAGAACCACACGGGAACCGAACCGCGCAAACGCTTGTGCGAGCTCACAGCCGATGGCGCCGGCCCCGAGAATCATGAGCGACGATGGCAGCGTGCGGAGGTTGAAGATCGACGCATGTGTGTGGAATGGAATGTCGTGCAGGCCTGGAATCGGAGGGACCGACGCACGACCGCCGGTCGCCAGGACTGCGGAGCGGAACTGGAGCGTGCGGTAGCCCACCTCAAGCCGGTCGCGCGCCACAAACCGCCCATGCCCTTGGTACACGTCCACGCCCAGACCGGTGAATCGCTCGACGGAGTCCACCGGCGCCATGTCGGCTCGGACCCGTCGCATCCGCTGCATCACCGCCGCAAAGTCCACTTGGAATCCGCCCTGCAACTGCACCCCATAGGCCCCGGCGGTCCGTACGGCATGGGCCCGTCGGGCAGCAGCGAGCAGCGCTTTGGACGGCACGCATCCCGTGAGCAGACAGTCTCCGCCCAGCGCCGTGCGCTCGACCAGAGCCACGCGGGCTCCCAGGCTCGCTGCCGAAGCGGCCACAACCAACCCCGTCGCACCTCCACCGAGCACCACAAGCTGGTAGGCCCCCGAAGCAGCCGGCTCGGCCACATCCGTTGGGGAGACTGCCTTCGCGAGCCGCCGGTCGTCGAGATCCTGCGCAAGCCAGGGTTGCTCGGTCAGGGGCGGGTCATCCTCGGGGATGGAACCATCCGACATCGATTCCTCCGCTGTGGCAGAGCCGCCACCCCATCACCAAGTCCGGCGCTACCTTCCGTCGTACTCCGCAAAACAGACCACCGCATTGTCGCTCACGAAGCGTAGCCGGAGGGCACTGTCGCCAAAGCGGTGCGCAAATCGAACCTCAAGCGGATACTGCCCAGTGCCGAGGTCGAGAGACTGTATGGCCACCTCGAACTCCTCGTCTGTATGGTGGTTCGCCACCACGGTTCCGTCGACGAGTACCCACACATCGGTCGACGCCCCCAAGGAGAGCTCCACGGGTTCGTCGTCGTTGACCCGAATCCAAGCATTGAAGACCGCCGAAAAGTATCGGGGATCGTCGGTCAAGCCGTCGTCGACCGGCCACCAGTTCGAGCCCTTCTCCAGCGAGGCATCAAACTCCTCGTAGGCCTGGTACTGGGCATCCCACCAGTCGTGGAGCGACGGGTCAAAGTCAGGCTCCTCGAAAACCATCGGCTCAACGTCTGGATGGTCAACCGGCAGGTTGTAGTACGTCGCCAGGTAGCCGGTGGGACAATTGTTCCAGTCTGGCGCGAGGCCTTCGTCTCCATCATCTTCTGCCGGCGGCTGCTCCACCGGCTCCACGGGCTCCTCTTTGAAGGTCACGGTGGCGTCCTGACCACCGCATGCACCGATAGCCAGACACAAAAGAGCAACGCGTTCCACCGTCATCGGCCCCTCGAGAGTGCGGTTTTGTCCTTCGCAACCTCGCAGTCGAGCCACTCGAGTACGTTGGAGAGCTCTTCATCCGATGGTCCGCCCCCTGGTGGCATCGTGGGCTCGTCCAGAACCGCGCGGGTACCCCGCGCAACGATGCGCTCCCGCCACGCCAAGACATCGCCGTAGGTGTTGAAGTCCACGCCAGCAGGAGCCCCCTGGCGCTGGTACTCGGGGATCAACACGGAGTGGCACCCGTTGCAGTGCTTGTCCATATGCCCCTTGCCAAAGTTGTCCCAGTCGAGCGGTGGGTTGTCTCGGCACTCCGGTCCGTCGACTGCGGCCGAGTCTGCCTTGTTCCCACCACAAGCAGCCACCGCGGCCGAAGCGACCGCAGCGGCAGCCCATGTCCAGACCACACGTGTTGTGGACTTCACCGGCTTCAACTCCCGCGCAACAGGGCTCGGAACGGCTGCACGCCCGGCAACACGGTGCCAGGGTCGACACCACCAAGCTCAAGCAAGGCAGCACCAAGGTGCTCTGAGCCGAGGATGTCGCCGTTTGGATCAGCCATGCCGGTGTTGAAGTTGACCGGCAGACCCACGCTGCCTTCGTCGGCAGCACCAAGGCTCCGTCCACCGCGCACACCCGAGCCCACCACGAGAGCCGAGTTGTATGGCCAGTGGTCCTTGCCCATTGCCCCGTTGAACATCGGGGTGCGACCGAACTCGCTGAGACAGACGATGACGGTCTCGTCGATCTGCCATGGGGTGGACAGGCCCGGTGTGGACGCAAGATGGTCCATGATCTGATCGAGCGCATCGAAGAAGTTGTTGAACTGCGTCTCTTGCGGGTCGTTGCCCCCGTGGGTGTCCCAGCCGCCTGGGATGCCCACAATCGCGCTTCGCGAAAGGCCAAGTCGCATCATCTCGGTGGCCTTGATGGCCTGGTCGAGCATGCCGTTGCCAAGCTGACCGAGCCCCGCTTCGAACTTGCGACCCTCGATCTCCAGCGAACGGTCCATGTTGTCGAGAAACGCACTGGAGCGATCGCGGCTTGCACCCGGCATCGAGCCTCGCTCACCATTGAACTTCGCCACACGGTCATAGACGAACGCGTCGATCATCTGCTCCGACGGGCTCTCGAGGCGCGGCGCCGGGGTGTCGCTCGCCCCCACGATGCTGCCTTCAATCAAGTCGAGCAAGGTGCCACCACCGGCCCGAACCACACTCGACGAGAGGTGCCCGCCAAAGCTGGGGCCCCCGAAGACCACGTGTGGGAGTGGGTACTCCCCTTGCCCCATCCCCGCGAGTGCAGTGGGCCAGTCCGGGTAGTTGTCGGCCGACGTACCGGTCATGGTCATCTGACGGCCGGTGTCGTGTCCGACAGTGTGGGAGTCGATGCCATTGATGATGGCCGACTTGCCACCCCAGCGCGAAAAGAATCGACCGACCGCTTCCATGGTCTGGTCGTTGGCGGTGTGCCGGAGCCCACCGATCTCCCGCAGGTAGCTATCGGGCATCTGGTCGACGTAATCGCTGCCGTGGTGCGGCTCGAGCACTGCGGTGTGATCCCACGCGCCCGACGCAAAGAAGAACAGGAACTTTCGCTCGCCCTGGGCCGAGCGGGCCATGGATGGATGCCAGCCGAGTGCAGCGAGCGAGGAAAGAGCGGCGCCATCAAGGAAGAGGCGGCGGCGAGTGAGGTTTCGCATGAGAGGCTCCTCTTACTTGTTCAGTAGGCGATGACAGTAGGATCGCGTAGGACAGCGGTGATGACCGATGCCCAGGCTTTCTTTGGAGAGCCCTCGACGCTGTGGACCTGACGCCACAGCGTGACCAGTCCAGCTGGTTCGGGGGCACGCGCCGCGAGCGGCACGCCGGTCACATGCAAATACAGTTGTCGGATTTGCTCCTCGAACCCTTCGGGGTTGGAGTCCGGTGTGTCTTCCACCAGCACCCACTTCATCAACTCGGGCTGGGTGTTGTCGGCTGCAAAGTCACGCTCGACCACATGCCACGCAGCAGCATACGCGAGTCGCTTCTGCACGAAGACGGTGCCGACCGACGGGTTGTACGAACGCTTCTGTACCGAGAGGCTGTCGATTCCTCCCAGCAGCACCGGAACGCCTGACCCCTGATCGGTGAGGAGGTCTCGCCCGCCAAACTCCCAGCGGAATCCGGTGGAGTGCGCCACAATGTTCGACAGCTGCTGGGGCGAGGCGGTCTTCACACCCGCCATGCGCACCGAGAGCGCTTCATCCAACACGTACTTGGCGAGGTACTCCTCGCTGTTGACGATGCTCCGGAGCAACGGCTTCAGCCTGAGACCGTTTTCCATGAACACATCGGTGTGGCCCGACAGCTCCTGCCAGTCCTCTCCCACCATCGTGCGCTGGGTCAGGCCTTCCCAGACCGTCTGGACAGCGCAGTCTACGAAACGCTGGTCTTCGGCGACCAGGGCACCGAGCTCCTCGAGGTTGCCGGTGGGCGTGCCGTAGTACCCTGGGCTCTTGTTGGAATAGTACCGCCAGCCCTCTTCACGCTCCGGACGGTAGGTGGCCGCACCTCCTTCCGTTGGGTCGTCGTCGTCGTAGACGAAGAAGCCGAAAAAGTGAGCTGCCAGCGGGTCGAGCGTGCTGTGGCAGCTCTGACACGATGCATTGGTCGAGATGGCGGTCTCGGGGTCGACCGTGAGCTGGTCGACCGCTGCGCGGTTGAGCACAATGGGACGCGACAGATAGTCGTCGCAGAGCAGCATCTTGCTGACGGCATTGGCCCGGGAGCGGTTGGCGTTGCCTCCCGCCGATGGGTAGCGAAGCCATGTGGTGGACATGGTGAGGATGCCCGCATGCTGGCGCCCATCGGTGTACTTCGCCTTCTCCCAGCCACGCGCACCCGTGGGGTAGTCGAGGTTCAGGGCTTCCGCGAGGACCGGATTGGCCATCGTGTAGTCGGCGGTGACGATTTCCGACCAGGGAAGGTCGTTGTCTACGATCCTGCGAACCAGGGCCGCCTGCTCGTTGTTGACCGCAACCCGCAGCTCTTCTGCAGAGTATCCAGGAGCCATCAAGTCGTAGGTCCCGCCCGTCCGCATCAGCAGGCGCTGATCCATCAGGTTCGCGACCGTCTCGGCAAGCGCGGGATCGTCGAGGTAGCGGTCTACGAAGGCTTCGTACAGCGCGGGGTTCGCCTCGATGGCTTGCAACTCGGCTTCCGAGGGCATGGAGCCCCGAAGGTCGATGGAGAGCCGTATGAGCGACTCCCGCGGGGAAAGCTGGATGAAATCGCCCTGTTTCGCCTCTTCTTCGGTTTTACAACCGAGGGAGAGGGTCAATACGGCGAGGAGCGTCCACGAGCGTGCCTGGTTCACGAAGTCCTCCATAAAGAAATGGGGGGTGGGGCTCAGAAGTTTCGAAGGAAACGTTGGCTTCTGTTGAGGTGCGCGAGATCCGAAAATGGATCACAGGATGCCGCTTTTTTTGTCGGTTTTCAACGCAAAGCTTCAAGGCATCGTCGCCGCCTCCCCTTTCCACTAATCGTCTGACGGTGTTTCCGCCCACAGTCGAATACTCAAGGGGTTCTCTTGCGCGATGCGCCAGGCCGCTGCTACTCGAGGAAGTCTCGAACGTTGAATACGTAGGACTCGGGATCTGCGGGGCGAAGTTGATCACTTCCCCAGATGCCTGTCATGTCGAGACACATCTCCCCAAGCTCGATCGTCTGCTCCACACCCCGTACGTAGGCCGTGCCGCACCCGTCGCACTCGGAATACTCCGGGTCCGTGGCGCCGTCGGTAGTGCCATCGTCGTCGCCCACCGGTTGGAAGACGATGTCGAGCCACCATGCATTTTCATCGCGCATGCCGATCCAGCCACGAGGCTCGAGCGTGCAGTCATCCGGTCCGGCGCCCAGCTCGCCGATGAACTCGATGTTCATTGACACGCTGTCGAACCGGTCCGCGATGCGACGCTCGAACAGATACATGTCACCGCGGGCCACAATGCGCTCGACATCTCCACCTTCGACCGAAACGTACACATCCGCTCGCCAGCCACCCGGCGTGACCGAGCTGGCCGGCTCGAAGGTGTCGGTGCCCGTCGCGGTGCCCACAGTCTCGCTCGACCAGGTGTACCGGAAGTAGTCCCCAGCCGTGATTGTCGTGACGGCGTCGCTCACATTGCCGGACCACTCGAAGCGGACATCGTCCGAGTCTCCGCTCACACCGTCGCCCTGAAGGGTGCGCGAGGCGGTAGCACTGCGCCCGGCAGAGCTGTTGGGGTCGCCCGAGGCATCCGCACTCTGCACCCAATGCTGGTACCCGCGGTAGTACAGCCCCCCCGACGTGGTGCAGAAGTCAGACCAACTCATGCCGTTCTGGCGAGCCGTATCGTCGTCGTCAAGGGGTGAGTCTTCCGGAGCGCCTACGTAAATGTCGGGACAGCCTTCGAAGCGACGCTCGAGCGCCCGCTCGTGGCCAGCCCAGACCCGGTCTCCACGTGCAGACAGCACGATCTCAATCGCATCGGTGTACGCCTGCGCCACGTCGATATCGGAGTAGTCGGGCAGGACCAGCTCCGCTGCAGGGTCACCAAGGTCGACTTCCCTCTTGCCCTCTTCCTCGGCAGTATCGGCCTTGCAGCTCACCAGAGCCGCCATCGCCAGAAGTGCTCCCCATCGGATTCCAAGCGGTCGCATCAGTCCTCCTCCTCTTCGGGGGGCACCACAAACCCAAACTCGTCGACCCACGAAAAGTTGAGCGTGTCGAACTCCAGCTCGCCGGAGTACCAGGGCAGCCAAATTCCGCTCCCGAAGTACTCCATGTAGATGGTCTCTTCGTCGGCCGACCATCCCATCAGCCAGCGGTCACCGTCGCTTGGCAGCTCAGGCGACATGCAGTCGCCGATGCCGTTGGTCTCGATCACATCGTCTTCGTCAAAGTTCCCGCCCGTGTCGATGGGCTCGGCCCCGTCTTCGGGCTTGAAGCCACCATCCTGGTTCACGTAGAACTGGATCTCGAACACGACATCGCAGGTCTCGCAGGACGATGCGCGGCCGTCTTCCACCACCTCGCCGGTCATCGAGTAGATCACCCAACACCAGGGCATGTCGTCCAAACCGTCGATGTATTCGTCGACCTGAAGGTCCCCCACGACCGCACGGTACGGGCCTCCGAGTGGAGACAGGGACCAGGATCCGGTGTGCTGGATCACGAGCGTGTTGTTCGGCACCTGGTCGAGCTCACCAGCATCGAAGGTGTCTGCCGCAAACGAGAACCCCGTGTCGGGACTGCCATCCCCCGCCAGGACCGAAGAGTCCAGACCGGGCAGGGCGCCACCCGACGCAGAGTCTTTGGCGCCGGAGCAGCCGATGGTCAGTAGACACACCAACACGGTGCGCGCAACGGCGGGGACGGGGGAGGGAGTGAAAACCATCGTGCCGCACATGGTGAGAGAAAAGAAGAATGCGTGCTGCAGGTACGCGCAGGCAGACGCCGGCCTGACCCGGCGCATCGCATCATAGCGTCAGCGAAGCGCCTATCGCACCACGAAACCTGCAAGCGCCCGGACCGGGAGGCCGGATTGTCGACCAAAACCGATGCAGGAGACGTCCCGAGTTCGCGCCCTGCGACAGCATCGTTCCGCATTTTTCTGGTCCAAGCCCTATTCAATCCCCCTCAATCCGCGGCATCATGCCTGCAAAGCCATCCTGCGCGCCCCAGACTCGGGCGCCATCGTGCGCCCGTACACACCGGAGCCAACGTGCACCTGCCCCGATCCCCTCGCATGCACCATGTCCTCTTGTCGATAGGCATCCTCGCGGGCTGCGCAAAACAGGAAAAGACCGCACAGTCTCTTCTGACCATCTCCACCGACCGGCTCGAGTTCGGCGACGTGGCCGTCGGCGCGGAGTCGCAGGACCGGATTTCGATCACCAACGAGGGTGCGGAGTCCCAAGAGGTCCTCAGCTCGTCTCTGATCGAGGGCAGCACGGCCGTGTGGCTCGTGGAGCGTGACGGTGACTCGGAGCTCGGCCCCGGCGAGTCGGTCGACATCGTGGTGCAGTTCCGCCCACAAGAGGTCGATGCAGAGGAAGGTCGCATCCAGGTGCGGACCAGCTTCGAGGACGAGCCTGCCTGGTTCGTGACCATCACCGGCGCAGGCACGGCCAGCGTGACCGACGAAGATGGAGACGGCTTCAGCGTGGCCGACGGGGACTGCGACGATAACAACGCGGCGGTCTCTCCTGGCGCAGCCGAGGCATGCGACGGACTCGACACCAACTGCGACGACATCCTGCCCATCGAAGAAGCCGATGCCGACTATGACGGCTTTCGCGTCTGTGATGGCGACTGTGACGACTACGACGAGCGGGTGCACCCCGGCGCTGCCGAGATCTGTGACGAAAAGGACACCAACTGCGACGGCGAAATTCCGGACTTCGCCGACTACGATGGCGACGGTCACTCGCTGTGCGACGATGACTGCGATGATGAAGAGCCGCTGGCTTTTCCAGGCAACATCGAGTCCTGCGACCTCATCGACAACGACTGTTCCGGCTCCGTAGATGACATCGACGTGGACGGCGACGGCTACTCCCCTTGCGCCGGAGGCGGAGACTGCGACGACGAGGACCCGGATGCGTTTCCCGTTCTCGTCGACCCAAGCATGGAGGACAGCGTGGGAGTGCCCGACGGCACACCGGAAGCCCCTTTCGCAACGCTCGATGAAGCGGTCGAAAACCTCGACGCAATCTGCCGCACGGTCGTGCTGGCACCCAACGACTCTGCCTACCCAGTCTCGCTTGCATGGAATGACCGCACTCTGCAGATCAACGGTGGTGGCGTCGACCCACGCTCCGTTGTGCTTTCTCCCCCCGAAGGCGGCACGCGCATCATCACTGTGGGCGACGGCGCAAAAGTCACCCTGGTCAACCTGACCCTCACCGGTGGAAATGCATCGGGCGACGGTGGCGCGGTGTATGCCGAGCAAGCGAGCGTAGAGCTTTCCGGCGTGATCGCTCAGGACAATCGGTGCTCCGGAGACGGCGGCGCAGTCGCGGTGGCATCTGGGGATTTAATCATCGAAGACAGCGTCTTCAGCGGCAACATCGCTGAGGACGACGGCGGGGCCATCTACGTGCTTTCAGGACAGCTCAGCGACTACGAGTCCCGCTACATCCAGAACACCGGCACGCGTGGAGGCGCCATGCTCCTCGAAAGTTCCGGTGTGGAAATGGTCAACGTGTTGTTTGAGAGCAATACGGCCACCACGAACGGCGGAGCCCTCACCATGGTGGGCGGTGCGAACATGCTCATCGAAGGCAACACGTTCTGGACCAACCGCGCGGCTGACGGAACCGGCGGTGCGGTCGATATGACCGATGTACTGATCCCCACGGGAATCTTCCGCAACAACTGGATCGCAGACAATGCCGCCGCGGATGAAGGAGGCGGGGTCCGTATCGGGGGGAGCAACACTGGATTCATGTTCGCCAACAACACCCTGCACGGAAACCAGAGCGGTCGACAGGGCGCCGGACTTCACGTGGGGTCGAGCGGCGGCATGATCAACGCCGAGAACCTCTACATCTGGTCCAACCTCGTCACCTGGAGCAACGGTCCTTTCGGCATCTGGGTGCTCGACGGGGCCAACGCCAGCGTGGGATACAACACGGTGTTCGCCACATCCTCGGGGGAGAACTTCTCGATCTACAACGCCGAAGACTACGGCTACAATAACGAAGACGACCCCGTCTACAGCACCTCCAGCAACGACGGGACGCCATCCAACGACGACCTCACACTCGATGGCACCAGCTCGTCGGTCAATAGCGGGCCCGCCAACGGCGATGGCCCCGAGAGCTACCAGACCTGGGAAGATGCCGACACTTCCCGAAACGACCGTGGCATGTACGGCGGCCCCGGCACACAGCCCTGAGTCGAAGCCCGCTGCTGGTCCGGTGCCCCATCGGGTGACGGACCGCGTCACCATCCGCCACGCCTCACACGAAGGCCGGTGGACCGGGATAGGCTGCGGGCAACCAGGCGGCGCCGAATGACAGGTGGTGGTCGCGCAGGAGTTCCACGTGCTTGCAGTCTTGCTCTTCGCGCTCAGTCCCGCAGCGTGGGCGAACACGTTTGAAGTGACACCCGGTTCGGACCTCCAGGGAATCTTCGACACCCTTGCTCCCGGTACCGAAGTCATCCTCGAAGACGGCACGTACACCCTCACCAAAACGCTCACCGTCACTGAAAAAAATGGCACCGAAGACGCCCCGGTTGTGATTCGCGCCGCAGATGATGCCTCGCCGGTGCTCCAGCTGGGACCGGATCCGGAGACGGACAGCTACGCGGACCGTGTGCTTCGCATCGAGTCCTCCAACTGGGTGGAAGTTCGGGGCATCACGATTCAGGGCGACCAGACCGCATCGACCGGTAGAGAGAGCTACGGCGGCGTGCGCATCGACGCCTCGTCCAATGTGTCGCTGGTGGACTGCAAGGTCACAGAGCTACCGGGCACCGGCGTGTACCTCTCCGGCGACACGACCGGCGTGTTGATCGACCACACCGAAATTTCCCGCATCTACGAAGGCTACGGCATTTATGCCGGGGCGTCCGATGCCAGTGCCCTGACCACGGGGCTGCTGATCCAAAACAGCCTGATTCACGACCTTCTCGGAGAAGAACTACAGGCTGTGATGCTCAACCACGGCACCTCCGCCACCTGGCTGATCGACAACGTGATCTACAACATCACGCACACCGGTGTGTTCATGGGGTCCACCGAGGGTGGCGAACAGAACCGAATCGAAGGAAATGCAATCTGGAACCTGGGCAACAACGGCCTCGGTCTGCAGGGGTCGGTGCTGGTACGCAACAACATCATCTTCAACACTGGGGGCTCGGGCATCGCCACCAGCGACCCCGACCGCAACACCTTCACCGATGTGGTCATCAGCTACAACACGGTGGTCGACAACGACGGATGGGCCGCCAATCTGCAGGGATGGGATCTCGAAGAGGGGCACATTCTGGCCAACAACGCACTGTGCAACCCGATGGCCTACGGCGTGTACATGAGCAAGGT
>CAJWOS010000032.1 GCA_913044235.1 uncultured Pseudomonadota bacterium | reverse complement strand
CGACCGTGACTATGATTAGCGGGGCCGCAGCACCGAGCGAGCGCTACCGTGATCTGCTGCGCTCCTTGCCTGGCAGTGCCATCTCCACGGAGCGTGCGCGACCGAGCTTGGCGGCGAACGGTGCCGTACCCCAGCGGCCCGGCGTCCTCTTCACGCTCTGGCGAATGGTGCGATGGAATGTCGCTCTGGTCCGGCTCGGTTGTGAGATTGGGATGGACCGGCTGCGCGGAGTCCGTGAGCCCAGGGCGGTCGGACGGCGCCTGCGGAGCACCCTCGAGCGCCTCGGCGGTACCGCGGTCAAGCTCGGCCAGCAGCTCGCCATTCGGGTCGATCTGCTCCCGAGCGCAGTCTGCGAAGAGTTGGGTGAGCTGCTCGATGCCGTCCCTCCGTTCGAGTTTGCGTACGCTCTCGAGCGCATCGAAGCGGTCACGGGTCGTCCATGGCAGGACACCTTCACCCAGCTGAATCCCGAGCCGATCGGCTCGGCCTCCGTTGCCTGTGTGTTCCGCGGCACGCTTCGCTCGGGCGAGGAGGTGGCGGTGAAGATCCGCCGCCCAGATGTACAGGCCCAGTTCAAGGCCGATCTTGCGGTGATTGTGGTGTATACCACCGTGCTCGAAGTCCTCACGGTGGTGCGTCCGGGCTTTTTTTCCAAGCTCCGCGACGAGATGATCTTCATGTTCGAGGAGGAGCTCGATTTCAAGAAGGAGGCCCGATACCAGCGACTCTTCCGACAGTTCGCGCGCAAGCGTCGCATCCGCTGGCTCGATGCGCCGGGCGTGCACAGCGCACTCTGCGGGGACGACATGCTCGTGTCGGACTTCGTCGAGGGCGTGCCGTGCACCGAGCTGCTGCGGGTGGTCGAGTCCCGCGACACCGAGGCGCTCGAAGCCCTCAAGCTGCGCAGGATCGACCCGGCCAAGATAGGCCTGCGTATCTGGCTCGTGTCGCTGATTGGCCGCTGCGAGATGCTGTTCTTTCACGGCGACCCCCATCCCGGAAACATGATCATTCAGCCGGGCAACCGCATCATGTTCATGGACTTCGGGGCTTGTGGCCTCAACGATGCCTTCAGCCGACTGTTCACGTACGACATCTACCTACATCAGATGCGTGATGAGATCGGCCTCGCCAGTGAGTCGGGCCTGGGACTGCTCTGGCCGCTGCCCGCGCTCGATATGTCGCTCTTGCGAGAGCAGAGCCTGGCCTCATTTCGAGCTACCCACCACGCTTGGCGCGACCCCGATGCGCCCTGGTTCGAGCGCACGACGGCCTCGCTGTGGCTGTCCTTTCTCGAGATTGCGCGCGAGCATCGCATCCCGATGACGCGGAACACGCTGCGCAATCTGCGGTCAACACTGCTCTACGACACGCTCTCAGGCCGTCTTCAGGGCTCGCAGAGCTACGAGGAATTCGGTCGGTATGCCAAGCGTGCGGAGCGTCGCTACCTCCGCTGGCGAAGACGGGTCGATCGGCTGGATGATGTGGCGGTCCAACAGGTCCACATTGAGCGCCAGCGGATCAAGATGGTCGCGCTGGGCCAGGAGCTCACGGTCGCCGATCACCGGCTCGGCAGCGCGCGGTTCCTGCCGATGGTCCCTTCGATCCGCAAGCTCGCCTGGATGGTGCGCACCGTTGTGCGCCTGTTCGTCTTGTTGGCCACGCTTGTGGGCTCGGCCTGGCTGGGCTTGTCGGCGTCGAACCCCGGCGGGATCACACTCGGCGAGACGCTCTCACAGCCCTGGTTGGTGGTGCCCATCGCGCTGGTGCTCGCCCTCTCCACGCGGTGGATCCTGCTTCGGATGGACGAGCTTCGCTGATCAGAAGATGCGCATCTTCTGGAGCTTCTTGAGGGCCTTGCGGTTGGCCTTCATCACGTTCTTCGGACTGTCGCGCAGCCAGCCGTCCTTCTTCTTCCGGGTGGACCGCTCGTGGCGGGTGTCGAGCTCGTCGATGAATGCT
Organism: uncultured Pseudomonadota bacterium; assembly: GCA_913044235.1. Classification (GTDB taxonomy): domain Bacteria; phylum Myxococcota_A; class UBA796; order UBA796; family UBA2385; genus CAJWOS01. Next base: position 22,062 of record CAJWOS010000032.1, on the reverse strand, counting down.
CGAGCAGCCTCGTTGACTTTGCGCATGTTGCGCTCGGGCACCTTGAGCATCCGCGAGCGGCGACGACGGCCCTTGCCCTTGCCCTTGCCCTTGCCGTACTTGGCCACCACGTCGATGCCGCCGTTTTCGTTTGGCGCGAAGACGGTGATCTTGCGTACACCCTTGATCATGAGCAGCTCCTGGTGTCGGGGACTACCACTTGAGGTTCATCGGAAATTCACCGCGTCGTTCGACCACAATGACCACGGTATCGCCGGGCTTCGAGGTGCCGTCCTCGCGCAGCGCAGCGACGACCTCCTGGACCTTGTCCATCAGCGGTCCCTCGCCTTTGCGGAGCTTCTTTACCTGCTTTCGCTTCTTCTTTCCCAGATCGACGACGACGATGTTTTCGCCGATATCGGGATGATCGCTCGCGCTTTCTGACATTCGACCACCTCGCGTGGGGTTTTCATGGCGGAGTGCAGCTTAACAGAGTCGCATCTGCGCATGAAGACGGAGCACCGAGCGCGGGTTTGCCGGTCGAGGCGTTCCACACGTCGCACGGGTCGAGCCATGGGAGCAGAGAGTGCGCTCAGCGAATCCAGGTGGTGGTGACTGCGTCTGGACAGGTTGTGGTGCGGCACTGTCCGCCTGCGGTTGGGTTCACGCCGTTTGAGAAGAACCAGTGCACGCCGGATGCTCGGTCAGAGGAGTGCCACATGTCGGGCCATCCCTCCAGGTTTTCTCCCGTTCCAGGTGCAGGCCAGCTCCAGTTGTCGAAGGTGGCGGCAGTTTGGTGCCAGTCCACCCCGGTCTGCAGCGCATCGATGGCAGCAGAGCTCGTGCTGAAGGCACTGGAGTCGAAGGCGGTCGTGGAGCGCCCGCCGCGCAGGGCCACCTCGGTGGCGGTCATCGAAAGGCGCATCACAGCTGCATTGGAGAGATAGGCGCAGGAGTCGCTCGCCCCCAAGGTGGTGAGCTCCGAGGTGGCGTTGCCCTTGCACGACGCGCCGCCCACAGAGATCAGCATCCAGCCGCCGGCGTCCATGTCGCAGTACACCTCAGAGGCGCCGGAGCCGTCCGGATCCACAGACCACATGCCGCTCGCAGCCGAAGCGTCTGCCTCGAGGATGGTGAGGCAAGATGGGGCGGCACAGTCTGCCGTACCCAATGCACAGATGGTTGCGAAGGCCTCGGCGGGATCTCCGATGTCTTCTCCATCATCGGGGGTGGCGAGACAGGTCCAGGTCTGTTCGGATGCGGTCTCGCTTGCAGGCAGAGTGTCTCCGGACCAAGCCCCGGTCTCCGTCGTGCCCGTGTGGGCATCCCCGTCAACCGTCCAGGTCATGGTGTAGGTGATGATGTCGGCATCTTCATCGACACTCGGTGCCGTCACGTTGCAGACCAGCGCTTCTCCGGGTGAGGCCACCTCGGGGGTCACCGTTACCGTGGGTGCGGCAGGCGGGGTGTTGGCCACTGTGACCATGTCGCTGGTGGCGGAGCCCTCCAGGGTGCCGTCGCTGGCCGTGGCGACCACGTAGATGGACTGTCCTTTCTCGAAGAACTCTGCGCCGTCGAGCTGTGCGGCGGCGCCCTCTTGCACGGAGTCGTCGTCTACGAACCACTCGTAGGTGATGGTCAAGGGGGCATCGTCGCTGGCCGTGGCCGTGACCGTGGCTTCGAGCACATCGTTGGTGGTGGGTGCGTCTGGCTGCAGCAGCACACGCTCCACCGCGGGTGCGACGCGCGGAGACTCCACCAGGACGGACCGCTGCGCTGTGGCGGACGCGCCCAGTGGGTCCCGCACCTCGAGGACCACAGTACCGCCATCCAATCCAAACGAGGCGTCGCACGTCACGAGCCCAGATGCGTCGGGCGGCTCGGCGCAGGCCTCAATGCCATCCACGACCCAGCTGACCTCAAGGTCGGCTACCGCTCCGTCTGGGTCGTCCACGGCCCCTTGCAAGGAGACGACCTCGCCCTCGGTGACGGCAGATCCGTCGATAGGACTGGTGATTTCGGCAGTTGGCGGTGTGTTCTCGCTTGCCTGCCCACCGTCCTTGCTGGGCGGTGTACATGCGCTTGCAGCGGTGAAGAGCATCAAGGGGATTGCATGGCGCATCACGGTCTCCAGAGGTGGCAGGTGGAGTGTTGGCATCAGATGGTGACTGTAGCGACCGATGCGTGAGTGGGTCTCGGCGAAGTTGTACGCAATGTACCGGTGAATATGCAAGTCTTGTTGCATGGGAACCGGCGATTCGCCTACGACAGACGATGGGTGGATCGGTGGAGCAGAGTTACGACCGGCTGTTGGACATTCCGATCCGTCGGGTCTTCGGTTTGCCGATGCAGCGATCTGCAAGCAAACGGAGCGATGGTTGGATGTACGGATGGAGGGAGCCATGGGGGGAAGGGCCGGACCCTTTGCCGCCTGCGAGGGAAAGCCCGTCGACGATGGGGCTTCGAGGCCCGTGCTGCCGACTCAAAAGACGCCGCCCACGCGAAAGTAGGGCCCGTAGCGCAAGTCGGTCCGTGAAAAGACCAGATAGTTGTCGTCTTCGTTGGGGTCGTCGTCGGTGTCTTCGGGCTCTCCTGCGCCCGTGAAGATCACGCTGCCGCGCGCTCCAGCTTGGACAAAGTAGCCCATGCCGCCGAACTTCTTGAAGCGGCGATAGCCGGTGAGACCCAGGTCGACCTCGCCCGGCATGAAGGCGCCGATGTCGTCTCGTGTACCCGCTCCGGCCAGGTCGAGCGCCACACGGGTCAGGCCGATGCCGGCGTTGACGTCTGCATTGGGCCCGAAATACCTATGTTCGTACTTCTTGAGGTAGTTCATCAGCGACCAACCCACGGTGATGCCGTAGCCACTGAAGCGGGCATCGGCCTCGTAGGCGCCAATCAGCTGCATGTTCTTGGATAGATAGACATCCTGTGGGCCCTGCCAGTTGTGGACCCGTAGGCCCACATGGACGGCTTCCTTGTTGACCATGCGCATTTCCACCATGCGCTCGTTGGTGCTGAACGTTTGCTTCTCACCGCTCTTCGAGGTGAACACCCCCTCGATGTCGGCGGTGCGGAAGTGCAGCTGGGTTTCGGTGCCAGGTACGGGAAATGACTGGATCCCGAGCTTGCCCGAGATGCGCTGCATGCGCTGGATCTGCTGAACGTCTTGGTCGTCGCTGCGTCGGGCATACTGCATGACGAGGTCGGTACGGCCCAGCTGACCGGCAAAGCCGACCTCGGTGGCGGCACCAGGAGACAGCGTGTACTCGCCTCCGAGCTCCTTGAGCTCGCCGTAGGTGTAGTCGTCACGGCTGGGGGCGTGGGTGAAGGTGTCGGTCCAGTGGTACCAGACCCCGAGGTAGCCGAAGAGGCTCATGCGTCGCTTCTTGTCGGTCCAGTTTCCCGCGTCGGGCACATCCTCTGCAAGGGCAGCATCGGCCGAGCCGAAGCGCAATACCTCCACGGTTTTGTCGGAGCGGTTCTGGTAGGCGATGGCCACCCGACCGGCGCGGTTGGTGTCGAGTGAGACCTTCCAGCCGCGGTTGTCATTCTCGTCGCGCACCAGGGTGGTGGTGCGCCACACCCCACCCTCCTGAACCGCGAGCTTTAGACCCTTGTTGTAGGGATTGCGGGAGAAGTACCACACGGCCAGCGTGCGACCGTCGGGCAGTCGATCGAGGTCGGCATGCCAGCCAGACTCCGCCTGGCCGAGGGGAACACTCTCCCCGGTTTCGCCGTTGGTCTTGAGGTAGTCGACCCCTGCAGCCCACCCGATCCAGACCCGGTCGGAGCCACTACCCACGGCGTCAATCTCGTCTTTGAAGCCCCAGGCGACCTGCGAGCGGCCCTTGCGTGTGCACTGGATGATGCTCTTGCCGGAAAGGGCCATCAAGACGTTGGGGTTGCCTGCATCGGGGAACACCAGATCTTGTCCGGTGCAGCCCTTCGACCATCGCTCCGCCGCGGTGCCCCCGCGATATCGAAGGATGCCCTGCCATGGATTGTGTTTTTCGCCCTTCTTCTGTTCAGTCCAGCTGGCCGCAATGACCCAACTGTCGGTGCCGGCCGCTGTGATGGCGATGTCGCCCAAGGCGCCCCCCTGAAGCTGCAGGCGCCGGGTGCTCCAGCTGCCGCCGCGGTTCTCTGAGACGTACATCCGAGGCTTGCAGACCCGCTGGTCACCCTGCTTTACACAGTGCTGCCCGGTCATTGCCACGACGGGGCGGTCTGCAGCATCGGCACCAAGGATGGCGTGAGAGTTGGATTCCCCATTCTTGTATCCGCCCATTGGAGAGGGGATGCGCTTCGTCTCGATGGTTCCATCGCGCGTCCAGGCGATGACCGGATCTTTCGCGTTGCGGGCCAGGATCCACACGCGACCCTTCTCTCCCATGTAGACGGCATCATCTCCCCATAGCGACAGCGGCGAAGGCAGGACCATCGGCTCCGTCGCGGCCGCGGGCGCGACAGTCAGCCCCAGAGATGCCACAAGGGACCACATCGAAGCCTCCCGATTCGAAGAGAGCTTCGAACGGGGAAAATCGTAGCAGAGACGAGAGCCGTGCGTACCCAACCCAGGCAAGGAGGTCCGACGATGCGTCCACCCACGGCCGCGCTTCGATGCGTGGAGTCCCTCCTGTCGACACGACCGCATTGCAATGATGCAACTCAATCTGTGGTCGGCGTCGCTGGGGTATCCGTAGTGTTACAGTCGTGACTCCGCCCTACATCACGAGAGAGCTTCGATGGTTCGAATTCCATACCTCACAGTGTCCTCGCGTTGCACAATCGCAGCCACCCTTGGCCTGGTCGCGCTACCTGCGTTTGCAGGCAAGTCGCTTCCCAAGGACCTTGCAGCCTATCTCCAGGAGCAAGAGACCACCCTTCCTGGAATCACCGAGGCAGTCTCTGAGCATGTCATGACCACTGAGCTCAGAGACGGGACTCCATGCGACAAGGTCTGGTCCAAGAATGTGAAAAAGGCGGGCGGCGCCGAGGCGCTGATGGGGAAGCTCGGGAGCCAGGCATGCTTTCGTAAGCCTCTGCAGGCCTACATTCTCAAGCGCGACAAAGAGATCTCGTAGGCCTACGACATCAGCTCGTGCACCGCTGACTATGCGCCGGCCGCCGTGAACATCCCAGACCGCCGCCGCCCCTCCGACCCTACCGAGGCCCATGCCTGGGCGCACATTCCCGCTGCAGCGCTGAATGAAGCCATCGAAGCCAGTGAGGCCGATGCAAAGGCTGCATGGGAAAAGTGCGCTACCGCGGTGAACCAGGCGCGCGATGAGTTCAATGTCATCTATGCATGGTTCCGCAACGTCGGTGCCGTCTCCACGACCCTTGCTGACGCGGGCTACCTCGAGCGAGAGGCCATGCATCGCATCTGCGAGCCGGAGTATCGCCTGGATCCAGACATCTCGAAGCCCCTCGTGCGGATGGGCGTAGAGAGGGGTCTCGAGTGCCACTTCGGCACGTAGCGGTTCGACCTCGCACTACAGTATCAGGCAGCCCACAAGAACCGCACGGTGATGGCGAATCGGATCGAGGCCGTCGAGTCGGCCTTCACAAAGAGCATCGCCAAGCAAGTTGAGGACTGTCCCACCACGGAGTCGGAGCAGTACGCCAACATCACCAACGAAGGCATGGCCTGGGACGGCAAGTCCATCGGTGCCGCGGTGAAGTGGTCCAATGCAGTCATCAAGCACTGCAAGCCCCTCGGCGAGTACCCCGCTGGCTTGCCCGAGCCGTTTCATCCCCTGGTGAGCCCGCATGCCGATGCTGTGGCAGCCGCTGCGTCGCTCGCGGTCGACATCGAAGCCCGCCTGCCCGCCTTGGAAGCGAAGAGGGACGAGATCTTTGAGGCCGAGTACGCGGCCTACGAGAAGATGGAAGCGCAGTGTGAGAAGCTGGGCAACAAGGCCGAGGCGCTCGAGCTCAACTGGAAGAAGTGCATGTCGAACGCCGATCTCTCTTCGACCGCTCGCCAGTACAGCGTCACCGATGAAGAGCTGTACCAGGCGCACATGGAGAAGAAGGCGGTGTCGTGCGCAAAGTCTGTGGGCATGGCGTCGGCCATGACCAAGTTCCTGCAAGGGTGCGAGGAGTCCACCTGCAACGACGAATTCATCCTGGAGATCGACCCTTACGAGGGTGACTACGGCAATCTACACGTCTGTGAACTGCTCTACCCGGACAAGGCGGGGTCGGGCTGGTAAGCAGGTACAGTCCGTCCATCCCGGACTGTACGCACGGCTTCTTCCGCGACCTTGAGAGGCCTCCTTTCACGAGCTCCTCGATGCTGTCAAGCCAGACACGTCCTGAGGGATGCCGAGGTGACTGTGGACCCACCTAAACTGCGCCAGCTGCCGTTGCGTTTGGCGCTCAGTGGGACTCGGGGCTGCCTGTCGGTTGGAGCTGGGCGAAGTCGCGGGAGAAGACCAGCTCCATGGCGTCACTCACGCAGGCTTGGTCACGGCAGTGGCCCGTTCCTTTCAAGGGGTCCTTGGCGTGGCTGCGGCCGACAGACCAGGTGACCATCCGCGTGGGCGAGCTCGTGGCAAAGAGGCGCTCAGCCAGCTCGACCAGTTCTTCCTGGGTCACCTGCTCGAGAGCATCCGCCGCCGAGCGGTAGAAGGCGTTGTCGGTATCCATCCAAGTCACAGTGGTGGCGGCCAAACCGGAGCCCGCCGCAAAGGTGTTGGGAGGCTCTCGCCACTGGTCGACCAAGGCTTGTCTGGACGAGGCGAAGACCTCAGGGTCCATTCTCGTCAGTCGCTTGGGAACGGTCGACAGGAAGCGGTCGATGCGCTTCAGGAGCACCGACGGACCCACCCTCGAAGACTGGATCGTCAGCAGCATCCCTGGTACGCGCAGTGGTTGGATTGGATGGAGGCTGACGCGGTAGCCGAGCTGCTGCTGCGTTCGGAGGTTGTGGAAAAATGGTTCAGACAGAAGGCTGGACATCAGGATCCAGCGAGCCCACTCGTTGGTGCCCGACGGCCCCATGTACATCATCGAGATGGCCGAGTCGTCGTGGTCCACGTCCAGTTCCAGGGTGCGCTCTGTCCCTTCTGGTAGCCACTGGAGCTGCTTGTACTGATGGACCTCGAGGTTGGGACTCACCTCCAGGTACTGGGCGGCGGTTGCCGCAAGGCTTCGAGATTGTGATTCGTTGACATTCCCATAGGTCACCACCTTGAGGTTTCCCGGACGCCAGCAGGCTTCTGCGAATGCGAGGACCTCCGCAAAGGAGATGTTCTCGAGGCCATCAATCCACACTGGTATGTCGAGTGCCTGCGGGTAGGGGGCCTTCTGGGTGGCCATCGACACGCGGTCGCCTGGCGGTACATGCAGAGAGTTCCTCCACTTTTGCAGTGTCTCGGCCTTCACATCCTCGAAGTCCTCCTCCTTGGGAACAAAAGATCGAGCATTGGTCAGAATTCCTTCAACGAGGTCTTCTTGGATTTCGGACCAGCCCTCGACCTTCAGTTGGATGCCGACCGAGAGGGCGCTGAAGAAGTAGCTCGAGTGGGCCAGCTTGACGCGGTAGGCGAAGTCCACCAGATGTTTGTCGAGGAGATTGCTGTAAATCGCGGCGATGATGCGCTCCTGGGGAGTTTCATGGCCAACGGTGGATGTGTGATGGGTCAGGAGCGTAACGATGCGGGGCGTGCGCCAGACGGCGGCGGGGCTGCTCCAGATGGTGACCCCTTCGGGCGTCGTAGCGGTGGGAGACAGGAGCATGGGATGCTCGGCGGTCTCGTGGGTCATCATGCGGGTCTGGGTGGGAATCCAGGGATTGGGTGTTGGTAGCTGCACTTCCAGATCGCTGCCGGCCATGAAGCGCGCCTGTTCTTCGGGCTCGAGCGAACGCATTCGGTACGGCACATCGTAGTAGGGCGCCCGCAGATTGTTGTCGTCGAGCGCGGGACCCTCGACGATGACCCGCAGCCGCTCGACGGTCAACCTGTCGAGCAGCTCAGTGGTTTTGGCGGGGTCGGATGCAGGCGACTGTCGTCCGGCCTCAAGCACCGCCTCGGGTGGAAACTGGAGCATGCCCTCGGCGAGGGTCTCGGCGAGGGTCTCCGCATCCATGGGCGACGCAAAGTCGAAGCGCAGCTGGCTCAAGGACGTCACCTCGCCCGCCAAGTGTGCGGGCATGGGCTGATCTCGAAGCGTCTGGATGGCTGCGAAGCAGGCCGCCGTGATGTCTTCGATGCGCTCTGCCCCCTCCCTGGTGAGCTCCATATTCAGGACGAAGAGGTCGCTGCCGCCGTCGAGACCATCGCTCCTGTATGCGTTCAGGGAGGTGAGCCAATTGCGTTCAGATAGCTGTGCAAAGAGCGAGCCTGGCCCCTCGTCGCCGAGCACGTCTATGATCAAGCTCGCGGGCTCCTCGGGCCCGGCGCCGACCCGCTCGGGAATGGGCCATTCCAGCTGGAGGCTGTGGACGTCTTCGAGCTGTTGGAGGTCAATCCGTACGCCAAGATAGGCATCGCTGTATGGCTGCGGGCGTTCCCGTCGGCCTGGGAGTGCGTCGGACTGGGGCACCTTGGCGAACCAGGACCGTACCTGCCCCTCAAGGATGTCGAGCGAATGGGTTCCGACGACGGCGAGGTACATGTGCTGAGCGGTGTAAAACTCGTCGTAGAAGGCGCGGAGGTCGTCGATGACCCGGTTGCCCTGGCGGTCGGACAGCGTCTCGAGCGAGCCTATGGCGAAGCGACGAGCCGGATGATCGGGGTGAACCGTCTGATCCAGTGCGGCATAGCGGCGTTTCCCACGATCCTTGATGTGGAGTCGATACTCGGACTCGATCGCACGGACTTCCTGCCGCACGGACTGTGGGTTGAATGAGGGATCGATGAAGAAGTGACTGAGACGGTGCAAAGCGCCATCAAAGCCACCGGGACTCACGGCGAAGCGGTAGAGCGTGGCCTCGTCGTCAGTCCATCCGTTGGACGTGCCGCCGTGCCCTGCGAGGTAGGCGTCGAATGCATCTGCGCCCGGGTAGGTTTCGGTACCCAGAAAGAGCATATGCTCGAGGAAGTGGGCGAGGCCGGGGCGGTCGTCGGGATTGTCGTAGTGGCCTGTGCGTACGGACATCGCCGCTGCCGTCATCGACGTGTCCGGATCGGAGACCAACATGGCCGTGAGCCCGTTGTCGAGGCGCACAATGCGGTAGGCGCGATCGTCGAGGAGAGGGGTGGATTCCGGCTCCGACACGCCGGTGCGATCGGTGGCGAGGGGGGCGGGAGGCGGTACAGGCCGCGGCATGGCGCAAGCGGCGACCAGTAGAGTCATAGGAAGCAAGGTGTTGTGCATGAAAGGTCCTTCGGTGCCTATGTCGTGCTTCGCATGGGAGCTCCTCCGTGGGGTAAGCCATCTCACGGTGGATTCAGTGGGGACTGGCACTCGTTTGTGATTCGGAGCGCGCAGCTGGTTGGCGCACACGCACAGGCATCTGCCTGAGATTCCGTGGCAGGATGCAGCGCGGCGGGCATCTCTGGACTGCACGGCACGGACTGGCCGGGTGATTGCCGCGCCGGTTATGCAGGTGTGATGCTCGGATAGTCCTGGAGGAGCTTCATGCGCAAAAATTGGCCACCAGAGACGGTCTCTCTATCGGCTGGAAAGCGTGTCCTCTTCTTGACCAAGGACCTCGAGCTCATCCGGCAGCAGCTCTACGAGGGCCTCAACCTTCGCATGGAAGACCTCGCGGTCGAAGACCTGCTCGACGACATCAACACCGACGCCATGACCCCTGCGTGGGTGTGCTTCGACCATGAGCCTGCGGAGATTGCCACCAATGCCTATGCGGGCCTCATGCACAATGGCTCGCGGGTGTTTCGGAAAAATGCCCTCATTGAGGGTGGCTTCGAGGTCATTGTGTCCGGTCAGCGCAAGGGCACGGGGTCCAGCCGCGAGACGGCCGCGCAGTGTGAGCGCTGGGCGGGGATCAACATCGTCATCGCTGCGTCCTTCGCGCCCATCCACGAGCGGAACAACATCAACCTCGGGCAGCTGATGGGCGACCACGCCATGCTGCAGCGCTTGCAGGACGGCGAGACCCTCGAGCTCGAGGAGTTCACGCGCAATTACGATCCGGTCACCAAGATTATTATCGAGTACGGCGGTCTGTTTCCGTTTGCCAAGGCGCTCAAAGCCGGCTCGCTGCAGCTGCCGCCTCTGGCCACGCCCAAGCGCCCCATGACCATGGCTGAGCACATCATCAGCCGGAACCTCGTGGGACTGCCGGAAGGACAGTGCGTGCAGCCCAACGATCCGGTGATCGCCCAGGTCCAGGGCGGCTACTCACACGAGTTCACCACGGCACAGGTCCACACCTTCCTCCAGGAAGAGTACGGCGCGGCGTACCGCTTGCCCAATCCCAGCAAGTTTGCGGTGTTTGAAGACCACCTGCTCTATGCCCACCACAACCCGAAGTTCGTGCCGTTCATGGACAAAGTGCAGACGCTGCGCGACCTCCAGGCGGCGTTTCAGCGGCATGCGGGGGTCCGCGACTACTCGGCCAAAAATGGCGTTTCGCCGGGCATCTGCCATCAGGTCGCGCGCGAGGAGTTCATCGAGGTCGGCGACTTCATCCAGGCGACAGACTCCCATACCTGCATGGGGGGCGCCTCGAACGCGCTCACTTGGGGCGTGGGTTCTACGGAATACGCCAACCTGGTGAGCTCCGGATTCACCTTCGTCAAAGTGCCTGAGTCGATCCGTTTCCAGCTGATCGGCACCCTGAACCTGGGCTGCACGGCCAAGGATGTCATCCTGGCCATCCTGGCCGACCACGCTCGCAAAGAGCTCACTCTGAATCGCAGCATGGAGTTTGGTGGTCCCGGCTTGCAGTCACTGTCCATCGACGAGCGCGCCACACTGTGCAACATGGCGACCGAGTGCTCCGGGCGCACTGGCATCTGCGAGGCCGACGACGACCTGCTCGACTGGATGCTTGCCGCCCAGCCCCACCTCTCTCGCGAGGAACAAGCTGCCCGCATGGTGCGCCCCGATCCTGGTGCTCACTACGATGGAGGCATCCACACGATCGACCTCTCCAAGATCGTTCCCATGGTGGCGCATCCAGGCAACCCTGACGAGGGCATTCCCAGCGATCCGACCAATGGTGCCAACATCTGCGACATCGGTCAGGTGACCATCGACATCGCCTATGGCGGTTCCTGCTCTGCTGGAAAAGAGGACGACATCGCCTACTACGCCGAGGTGTGCCAAGCCGCCCAGCAGGCCGGCTTGAAGGTGAAGGATGGTGTGGCGTTCTACATCCAGTACGGCTCTGGAATCGTGAAGCAAATGGCGGAAGACAAGGGATGGCACGATCTGTTTCGCGACGTGGGCGTGCACCTGATCGACCCTGGCTGCGGTGCCTGCATTGGTGCCGGCCCCGGCGTCTCGATCTCTCCTGAGCAGGTCACCGTGTCGGCCATCAACCGAAACTTCCAGGGTCGCTCAGGACCCGGAAAGCTTTACCTGGCAAGTCCGCTCACGGTGGCTGCCTCAGCCTTCACGGGCGTGATTTCGTCGTGGCACCCGTCGCTGTTCGCGGGAGTGGTCCCGGACCCCTCGATGCATCACCGCTGAACGAATCCATTGTGGGGCCATGGTTGCCTCGCATGAGCCATCATCCCTTGTTCGTCCGACTTCGTTGGCCAGCGGTCTGCGTCAACCGTGAGGGACTGATTCCTGAGTTGCTCGATGTCGAGGCTGTATCCATCCCCTCGAAAAGACCCCTCGTCTGATCGGCCGCCATGATGTGACGGGCATTCGGGCTCACATGGGCAGCGAAGCAATCCGCGCCAACAGCATGATGGGCGCCACGGCCTACGCTTCTGGCACTGCCATCGTATTTTGAGACTCTCCAGACCTTCACACCTCCGCCCACGAAGCGGCCCAAGCGCTTCCGACCGACGGAGTGGCTCCGGATCTCGCCGTAGACCACGACGCCATCCTCTCCACGGCCAGTGCGCCGAGCGACCCCATTCAGATGCACCCCCAGAACAGGGATCCTGGAAGGGTACAAGAGGTCCAGGACGCCCTGGCGGATCTCAATCCTGGTCGGCGCGAGTTGAGGTTCCAGGGGAACCCGGAACTCCAGTCGGACGTGCCCCTGACCGATATGGCAAGCGATGACGAGCACGAGAAGCTGCTGTGGATGTACGGTGGTCGCTGAGGTCGCTGAGGTCGCTGAGGTCGCCGAACGACGAGCAACGAACGGTCAACCGGCGTGGGAGCCTCTCCGCGGCCGGCCCCTGCCGAAGTCCGCGCTGCTTGCGGTCATGGATGGTGAGCCCATGGGTCCAGCAAGGGAATTCTCCTGTCGCTCACGCTTCCGCCGCAGGAGGTCCGCTCACTCGGCGCGGTCGGGCCAGAGGGTGTGCCCGCTGGTTGGGGGCTGGTCCCCTCCAGGCTCACGGTCACGGTCGGTGACCGACTCTTCTGGCCCCGCTTCAGCCTCCACCGCAAGCTCTGCTTTGTACGCTCGTCTCGCCGCACGCATCGCGTTGCGCTTCTTTTTCCGGGCGATGGTCTTCTGGTCCGCAATGTAGAGCCGCTCTACCTTCTGCCGTGCCCAAGGAGTCCGTCGCAAGAACTTGAGGCTCGACTTGATGCTGGGAGCGGACTGGAAGCATCGAACAGGAACAAGGCGGGCCAGTCCCTCCCATCCGTGACGGGCGTGGAGGTCTTCGACAATGGTCTTCAGTGTGATGCCATGCAGCGGATTGTTGGGCTGGGAACGGTCGGGCATGGGTCCTTGGGGGCGGTCGGGTGGTGCTTGGGTACGCTTCGGTACCGACGCTTCTGCGTTCCTTCCGGCTCACTGCAGGATGCCGAAGTCGAGGTCACCGTGGATGGTGTTGCATCGTTGCCGTCGGCCTTCCTGCCATGATGCCGCGAGGATGCCGTACGGCGAGAGTACCGGACCGCTATCGGAGACGGAGTCCATTGGACGCTCCCTGCATTCTGCGGCCCGCCGTCATGCCTCATGGAGACTGCAAGCGCTTGATCTCCTTCATCAGGGGTTGGTCGCGACCCGTGACCAGGTTCACCACCAGTCCCTCGCGCCCCGCACGGGCGGTCCGACCCACGCGATGGCGATAGTTGTCGATGTCTTGGGGCAGGTGGACGTTGATGATCCGCCCTATCTGTGCGATGTCGAGTCCTCGTCCGCCGAGGTCGGTGGTCAACAGCACGAGAACCTCCCCGTTGCGGAATCGCTTGAGGTTGGCACGTCGCTCGATGCGGTCCATCTCACCACGGTACACCACGTGGGCGATGCCAAGGTCGTTTAGCCACCCGGAGACCTCGTCGCACTGCCGCCGCGTGTTGGAGAACAGCAGAGTCGCTGTGGCTGCGTCCTTGTGGAAGAGCTCCCGCAGGATGTCGATCCGAACGCCTCCCACCACGGTGCGGTTCACAGTCTTCAGTGTGCGCACCAGGTGCCGGCTGCCCTTGGAACGGATGCGGACCGGCGGCTTGCGGAAGAGCTGTAGGACCGAGGAGGCCAACGGCTCGGGAAGAGTCGCCGAAAAGAGCGCCAGCTGGGCAGCGCGGGGACACGCGTCGATGATGCGCATGGCCACCCGGCGAAAGCCAGGATCCAGCAGTTGGTCTGCTTCATCGAAGACGAGCATTCGCACATCGTCGAGACGAAGCTCTCCGCCATCGAGCAGGTGCACCAGCCGTCCGGGTGTGGCAACGAGGATCTCGAAGGCTCCGGCCACGTTGCGTCGAGCCACCTGCTTCTTGGAGCCCCCCAACACCGAGCGTACACGCAAGCGAGTGCTGTGGGTGAGGGACTTGAACACCCGACAGACCTGCTCGCCCAGCTCACGGGCGGGCACAAGCACCAGTCCTCGCGGACGACCCGGAAGGGACACGCCGGGACCGCGGGACTTCCGTTTTTTGTCCTTGTGCTGGACCGGTGGCTTCGATGATGCTGGCTTTGTTGCACCTGCGCCGCGCAGCTCGAGCGACTTTAGGTGATGCAACATGGGGAGCACATAGGTGAGCGTCTTGCCGCTGCCGGTCTCCGCAACGCCCACCACCGACTTGCCCTCGAGAAGCACAGGCAGAGCACGGGCTTGAATGTCGGTAGGCGCGGTGATCGCTTGCTCCTTGAGACTCGCGACAAGAGAGGGCAGAAGCGAAAGCTGTTCAAACGACATGACCACCTCTGGGGCGACGACGCAGGGGTTCCGGTGCACCGACATGGCTCGGTGTCCGGCTCGATAGCCTGCGATCGCATGCCCCGCCTGCGATGCTACAAGAGAGAAGCTCGAAGCCTGCGAAGAGGACGCGACTCACCGCGATGCCCCTGGGGTGGTCCGACGTCGGCGCAGCGAGTCGACCGCTCGCGGAGCGTGCGTTGGTCTCGCTCGAGGTCTTCCCGTGCCGTGGTTGATGGGGTTTCGCTCGCCTTGGAGGCATGGATGTGAAGGGGAGTCGCTGCAATGGGATGCAGTACAATTCGACCGCAGTTTGTGCGATTCAGACGGGGAAACATGAGACTGTGGGTGTCCGCGTTTCCGCTGCCGGAGGATCTCCCATGCGCAGGTATCCGTGGTCCGTCACCATCGGGAAGACCGCTCTGGTTCTCTGCTTGTCCTGTGGAGACAAGGAGTCCTCGCCAGCCAGTGCACTCGACAGCGGACCCTCGAACGGACCCTCGAACGGACCCTCGAGCGGATCCTCGAGCGGACCCTCGGATGATGTGCCGACCGACACCGACACCGACACCGAGCTCGAAGCTGACGCCGACGGCGATGGATACGTGACCGAAGCGCTCGGTGGGGATGACTGCAACGACAACGATCCCACCATCCATCCCGGCGCCCCCGATACCTGGTACGACGGCATCGACAGCGATTGTGCGAACAACATGGACTACGACGCCGATGGTGATGGATACGCCTACGACGAATACGGCGGCCCGGACTGCGACGATGCCGATCCCGTGGTGCGACCAGATGCCGATGAAGACTGTATCGACGGTCGGGACAATGACTGTGACGCTCTTATCGACTGTGAGGATGCCGAGTGCGCAAGTGTGGCGGGCTGTTTCGAGATCTGCACCAACGAAATTGATGATGACGAGGATGGCCTGATCGACTGTGAACAGCTTGAGTGCATGGGAACGCCCACGTGTCCCATCTTTCAGGTAGAGCTCACCGGAGGACTGTTTCAACGGTCTACTGTGCCCGTCTTCAGCACGTACCTTGTGGACCGGATGTACGCGCGATCGCTGAGCGGCCACGTTGTCGCTGCCACCAGCGAAGGCGGCTCAACATCCTGTGTGTTTTCGGATGTGAGCGCATCTTGGGGCCGGAGCGGAGACACGACGCTCTGGCATGCGGGGTTCTCGGGTGTGCCCACGGGCGATTGCGGTGCGGATCTCGACGAGCTGATTCCCCGACAGATGGCGCACGGAGGCTCCCAATACATCGGGTTCCATGGCTTTGAGAGCCCGTGGTGGCGGCCCTCGATGGGATGGGTGAGGTCGAGCGAGTCGGGATGGTTTGGCAACCGGACCCTGATCCACTCGTCGGACAACCTCCACCGCCGCACAGAGGTTGGCTACAGCGTGAGCTGGGTGTTGTGGAGCGGCTCTCATCTGTGGACCTGGTCTCTGGATGGCGAGTCTCATGTGTTGGGGAATGCGCTGTAGTTGGGCCATTTCCATCACCCAATGATCGACGAGACCGAGGGAAAGGGGCGGCCTGATTCCCAATAGGGATGTCCGGGCTGGTGTGGCGGAGCCTGCTTCAGCACGCAGGTCGCCGCCAAGTGCTGCGCCATCCGCACGCGCGCCGTCTGCTCTGGCCGCCGTTCCGGCCCCACTTGCTGCAGCCATCGTGGCTGCTCTCATGCTGGCCCCATCATGCCCACCAGTAGCCACTGTCGGGGACCGGAAATCATGACCGTGGGTCGATGAGATTTCCTTTGAAACGGCTCGAAGAAGGAAAATGGCATTGGGAGCGGGCGCTTTATGTATGTTCTCCCCCCCCTCAGGTCCGACTGCCGGATCTTTTCACCACAATCAAGATTGCGAGTTTCAAAATGGCGATGATGGCGATGTGCATGCCGATTCTTCCCGGTAAAAAGGCGATGTGGCTCCAGATGATGGAACAGGTGAAGCAAGACCCCAACTTCGCGGGCTCCCGTGAGGCCGCCGGTGTGCACGAGCGCAGCTTCTTGCAGGAAACGCCGCATGGGGATTTCGTGATCCTGACCTTCGAGGGCGACGACCCAGTGGCCGGCTTTGGCCAGATCATGGCCAACATGCCGCCCGAGTTCGCAGCCTTCGCAAAGGAAGTGCATGGACTGGATGCGAGCGCTCCTCCTCCGCCCATGCCCACGCTGGTCTTCGACAGCCGCGCCTGAGTGCATGGCTTGGCTTCTGGGTGTGGCCTGAACGCCGTGCCGGAAGCCAAGCGCGCGTGGCGTGATGACGCCACTTCGTAGACGCAAGAGGCGGTCAAGAGACTGGCCTCACGAGAGCCGGCTGCCCTGGACGAACCCGCTGCCTGCCCGCTTTGAAGCAGCATCGGGTCTGGTTGTGGCGTTTGTGGCTCCATCACCTCCGGGTCCCGAGCGAGCCCCAGCGTGCAGAAGTACCGGCTGCGTCGACCAGACGGAGCGAGACGCTCTGTGTGGTGGCTATACCGGCCGAGCGAGGCGGAAGCCCACGCAGTCCAGCCGAAGCCGGGGGTCGCTGACGTAGCGATAGCTGCTGCGGAGCAGAAGGCTCGAGTTGCCCCAGCCCCCTCCGCGAAGACAGCGGAGCGGATGGTCGGTGTCGCGTGCCGGTACCGGGGCGATGCATCGATCGGTGGCAAGCGGCCCGTCGCTTAGGGGGGAGCCGCCACACCAGTCTCGGATGTTTCCAGCCATGCCTCGAATCCCGTAGACACTCTCGTCGACTGGGTGACTGTGGATGCGCGCCGGCAGCATCCGGCCGGGATGCCCTGCGCTGGACAGCGCCCAAGAGGGGTCGGCATAGTTGCCCCAAGGATAGATTCGGGCGTCGACGCCACGGGCGGCTTTTTCCCAGGCAAGCTCCCCTGGCAGTCCCCATGGTCGACCCGTCCGGGTGGCTTCCCAGCGGGCGTAGGCGGCTGCGCAGGACCAGTCCACCATCATGACCGGCCAGTCGAGTGCCCACTGGTCTCCATCGGCGTCGGGTGTGAGCTCGAAGCGACCCTCGGATGTGCGACCATAGATGATCTGGCCCGGCTGCTCTGGCTGTCCGGAGCGCTCGCGCGGCACCCATGCCAGGGCTTCCTGTTCCCGTCCTTCCTTCAGCAGATCGTTCAGGAAGAAGAGGTACTCACGGTTCGTGACGGGAAAGCGCCGCATCAGCATGCCGTCCACCCAAACTCGGCTCGTCGGCAGTGCCATGGAGAGCATGGAGTCTCCGCCAGCCTCGAACCATCCACCCGGCACGTAGCAGTCCTCGGCGCCAAGTTCGTCTTGGTGCGGCAGCAGGATGGGCCTGGGCTCGGTCTCGCTCGGCGCGTAGCCGGTCCAGTGCGACCCGCGCTCGATCCGCACCGGGTAGAAGGTCTCGACGCGTCCGGGGGCACGCAGACGGAGTCGGTAGCTTCCGCGGGGAAGCGGAACCTGCCGCAGCGGCGTGCGGCCCAGCGAGCGCAGCGGGGTGGCAACGAGGCGACGCCGAACGCGCGTGTATTGCTCGAGAAAGACCTCTGCACCGGGAGGGTCCGTCACCAGGCTGAGCGCACCGATGCCTTCAAGATACGTGATGTGCGACCGCCGGTCGGGATGGCGACTGGGCAAGGCCAAGAGGTGCTGGCGAAACAGTGCCTCGGCCCGTGTGGCATCTTCGCGCTTGGCTTCGGCGCTGGCGTGCTCTACGCGGTAGCGGTTCGCAAGAGCAGCATGGGCCTCCACAAGATCGGGCGAGTGCGTGAGTGCTCCCTGCAGCAGAAGCTCTTCCTCGAGTGCAACAAGGTCGGCGCGACGGCAGAGGGCATCCGCTTTGTCCTCTTTTTCCCAAGCCGAAGCCTTCATGTCGTCGGACTGCCAGGGCTCGACCCCTTGGAGGAGCGCCGCAGCCTCTGTGCGCAGCTGTTGTGCCTGCGCCCGCAAGCGCTGGGCTTCCGGCTCGCGCGAGCTGGACCGTGCCATCACCGCGCGAGCCGACTCCTGTTGTCGGGAGCCGTCGAGCCATGCTTGGAGCTCCTCCGCCAGCTCTGCGGCGTTGCCACAGCGCTCCGACGGCATCCGAGCCATGGCGTATTCGCATGTGGCCACGAGGGCGGGCGGAATCGGAGGGCCGCTGGGCGTGGTGGGGCGCAGCGGAGGCAAGAGTCCGAATCCGATGGAGTCAAACGGGTTGGTGGCCTTCTGCAGAGGGATGGGTGGACTGTTGCGGACCTGCAGGAGGATAGCCTCGGCGCTGTGCCCAGCGTATGGTGGCCGGCCCGAGAGGATCTCATACAAGCAGGCGCCCAGCGCATAGACATCGCTCTGGGGGGTGAGCCCACTGCCCAGTCCCTTGGCTTGCTCCGGCGGCATGTAGGCCGGTGTGCCGGCAACGTGCCCTATGATGGTGTGGTACTCGCTGTCCTTGCTCCGTACGGTCTCCACGATGTCGGCTTCTGCGAGGTCGGCTGTGGGAGCTCCCAACACCTTGGCGAGACCCCAATCGAGGATGAGCGTCTCCCCATGGCGGCCCACCATGATGTTGCTGGGCTTGAGGTCACGGTGGAGGACCCCTCGGCTGTGTGCGTAGGCGACCGCTTCGCAGGCTCGCCGCAAGGTGTCCACCAGCCGATGGAGCGTCCAGCCGGTCGATGTGGTCTCCCAGCGTTGCTCAGACTGGTCGTGCACTTCGGCGATGACCTCTCCAAAGGTGTACCCGCTGACCTCCTGCATCGTGAACCACAAGCGACCATCCGGCAGACGGCCCACGTCGTAGATAGGAATGATGCCGGGATGTTGGAGCTGGGCGGTCGCTTGGGCTTCTTCGCGGAATCGAGCCACGAGCGAGGTGCGATTCAGCGCCAGGGCGTGGATGATCTTCATCGCCAGTGTGCGCCCGAGAAGCCGATCCCGGACCCGTCGGACCTCCCCCATTCCACCCATCCCGAGCAGTCCGAGGTCTTCGTACCGGGAGAGACCGATGGCGTCGCTTGAGGGCGGCGCTCTGGAAAGAGCACCTGAATGGCTGATGGGAGAGTCCTCACTCAGGAGGGTCTCGGCCGAGTCGGGCTCGGAGGGCTCCAGCAGACTGGACGGCGCGGCATTGGTGAGGCGAACACGCGCCTCGTCAAAGATCTGCTCCAGAGAAAAACCCTGTGCTGCAGCCGACTCGAAGAACTCTTGTACGTGGGTCGGCATCAACGAAACGGGGTCGGAGGGGAAAGGCGCGAAGGGGCGGTTGCTTGGCCAATGGTTCTGGGGCGGTCCCCGCAGTGGCATGACCGAGCAGCGATACGACGGATTCGGACTGGGACCCCTCCACGGTATCCAATGGTGCCCGAATCGGTCAATCTCGTAGGCGAGGGGCATCGACCATACGAGAGCCGTGAGACTGAGGGTGACTGGGCGCTAGCGCTCCAGGAATGTGGTTTTTTGAACGGTGTCCTGGGCGGACGGATCTCAATGCCAAAGTGCGATGAGCTGATGGGCATTCGGTCGATTCGCCGTGACGGCGATGCAGCACTTCCTTTGCTCCGTCACCGGGCTTGGTGGACCCGCAGGCAACACCCGCGCATGGAGTCGCTCCACCAGGTCCGCTTGCATGGGGCCTGCCCTCGGGCCGGTGGGTCCGGCTACACACCAATCCAGAATCGGCCACTGCCCAAGCCATCGAGTCGCATCCAGCCAATCGTTTGCCTCGCGGGTCACGAGCAGCGCTGTGTCGTCATCGCCGGTGCGCATATCGTGGGAAGGCGCGGTTCAACCCTTCGGCACGGAAGCGCACCCACGCAGAGGGGGGTCGCGCGCGGTCCACAGACCGAACCTGTTTACCGCTCAAGCGGCTGCCCGAAGCGCGGAAGGGTGTTTGTCGACAGCACACCCCCATGGCCGTCTCTGCCCCTCGCCGCCATCTGACGCCGGTCTCGCCTTCTGGCTTGGGTGCATCCCACGCATCACGACGAGAGCGGAAAATGAGTGCGTCGATGGGCTCGGCGCCACCGACACAAGAGGGTGGAGCTCATTCAGAAAGCGGGATTAGAAGGCTGACATGATAGGGTGCCGGTCGTTCCCGCCGAGCAAACGAGAAGCCTGATGTGCAGAACCATCCTCCTCCCTTTCTTCCTCGCTGCAGGCTGTGTGAATGCCGACAAAGAGCAGGTCGATGATGCCAGCGCCGACGACACCAGCGCAGGCTCCCCCGAAGAAAATACGGGCAGCGATGGGGAGGCGGGCGAAGAGGTTGATGATGGCGAGAATGACGACGAGCCCGTTGACCGTGATGGGGATGGCGTGTTTGCAGATGAAGACTGCAACGATGATGACCCCAACATGCCGAGTGGAGACGCGGACTGTGACGGAACACCCACCGCAGACGACTGTGATGACGCAGATCCGAGCTCCACGACTCGTGCAGAAGACGCCGACTGTGATGGGGTGCCGAATTCAGAGGTGGAAGCCGTCTGCTATCGCTGGGGTGCCGACCGGTCCGACCTGAGCGAGGGAACCTGGAATGGAAGTGTCGACACGTGTGATCCCGGAATCCACGATCCCACTGCATTGGACAACGCACTGCGACTGGTCAATCTCTTTCGATGGCTGTCCGGCTTGTCGGAAGTGGAGACCCTTCCAGAGCTGAACGAGATGGCCCAGGATTGCTCATTGATCATGGACGCCTACGGCGGGCTGACCCACTACCCAGCAGAGAGCATGCAGTGCTACACCGATTCCGGTGCCCAAGCAGCGTCATACAGCAACATCTCGCCATATGCGGGTGTCTATTCCGTCGACCTGTATATGTCTGACCCTGGAAACGCGACGACGCTGGGCCACCGCCGGTGGATCCTGTCCAACAGCCTTGGCCCAATCGGGCTCGGGTCGACGTCCAGTTACTCCTGCATGCTGGTCATCGGGGGAAGCGGCACCGACAGCGCTCCGTGGACCGCCTGGCCGCCCCCTGGGATCGTTCCTTTCGAGCTCACCCAGCTGGCGTGGGCCACGCTCGACCAGACCGGCTGGAGCGTGCAGAGCGACTCGATGAATCTCAGCGATGCAAGCGTCACGATCACCCGAGACGACGGAGTGGACCTCCCAGTCGATGTCACCCAGCTGGCTGCCTACTATGGAAGCCAGTGGGCCATCAGTATGGTTCCGTCTGGGTGGGGAGCGGAGCCCGGAAGGTCCTACAGCGTGCACATCGAAGCCGCCGGTGGCGTGATCGACTACACGGTCGATCTGGTGGACTGCAGCGCGTTCAACTGAACCGCGAGCATCTGCATCGCGACGCCCAACCTGTCCCTGGAGGATCTGCGGGCCACACAACTGCCCACCGGGACTGCAGCTCGGGTGAGGCCGCTCCGATGTGGGGTGAACCAACGCCACGCTTGGACTGCTTTCGATGTCTACGGCGCATCGATGCGCCTTGAGGTCAGTCCAGCCCACTGGCCCTCGAGGTTCTGTCTCTCCGCATCGGGTGCGCACCGGCTCCCGTCTCCTGAGCTCCATGACACCGGGGCGTCAGCAAAGTCGAGCATCTGTCATGGTAGGTAGAAAGAAGAAAGCCGTGCGGTCATGGCCGCACTCCATGCTGGAGCGTCCTCCCCCTCGCTGCTACCTGGATCCGGAACGTGTCTCCCCGCCCCGCCGCTCTCGCCCTCCTCCTCAGCACCACTGGCTGTGGTCTCTGGACCATCTCGGAAGACCCATCCGGCAAGCGGCTCAGCACCGTAGACTCGGGAACCGACGGGGATGCGGCTGGCGACGGAGGGGCAGGCAGCGGTGCAGGCAGCGGCGGTGATGACGGCGGGGCCGCGAGTGTCGGCGGCGACGGCGACACCGACGACTCGGGCGACTCGGGCGACTCGGGGGACACTCCCGATCCCATCG
>CAJWOS010000031.1 GCA_913044235.1 uncultured Pseudomonadota bacterium | reverse complement strand
ACGGGCATCCGAGTCGTGACACGTTGTCACCTGACAGCGGCTGGCCCAAACGCTCTGGACAGCAGCGTCCTTCGCGATCGGTCGTAAACGCTGCGAAAACGTACGCGAAGTAGTGCATAGACCGCCGTCGCAACGCCGGTGCAACGAGATCGCATAAGAAAGTACGAGGAGCGCATACCACTGCTCACCTTGCCATCGCAGAGGTTGCAGTCGCTGCGAAACGTTCGCGAGATTCACGAAGCGTTGTGTACGCAGTGCTAAAGGACTCACGGTACGCCGCCATGCAGCTCAAACTCGCGCTCCTGTGCCTCGTCACCGGTGCTGATGCGTTCGCAGCGCGCAGCACGGTCCGACGGACCACGCGCCTCGCCGCCCAGGCGGGTGCGGCTGGGCGGTGGTCGCGCACCTCTCTCGCCACCTCCGCGCCTTGCCCACCCACACAGTCCTCTCCTTCTTCGAGTCCCGGTATACGCTCCTCCGAGGGGGTCTCCGCCAAGCCATCATGGCCTCGCGAGCACGCCTTGCACGCGAAGCCACAGACAATGCCCTCCGAGTCCGCATCCAAGCCGCGCTGCACGCATTCGAGGCCGAGACTGGGGCCACAGTCAAGAAGATGCCGCTCAGTGTCGAGACCGCTCTATCCACCATCCGCTACACGCTGGCCACCCCTCCCGAACATGGTCAGTTCGCGTCCATGAGCGTGCAGGTGCTGCTTGCCACCCTGCTCCAGCTTGACCCGGCCCCCCTGGCACGTCGGCTGGTAAAGGATGCGGTGATGGCCGGCAGCTCCCTTCATGCCGCAGTGGGAGAGGCCACCGACAAAGGCATCCGCGTGCACCCTCGCACCCAGGTCACCCGCGGCTCTCCCGACCCCACAAAATACGAGGCCGGCACGCTGCTCCTCGCGGTTGGCGTGACTGGGTCCGACCCCAGAGTGCGACCCTGGAACGTGCGCGTGCTCAAGCCTCGGCCCTGAGCCACGCGCGGGGGCTCAGGTGCGAAGAAGCGGGATGCGGATGGAAAAGACGCTCCCCTTGCCGGGCCAGGTGCTGACCTCGATGCTGCCCCCAAACGACTCTACCGTGCTCTTGCAAAAGTCGAGTCCGATGCCCATGCCGTGCTCGTTTTTACGCGTGGAGAAGCCAGACTCGAAGATCTGCACGGCCACATCAAGGCCCATCCCACACCCGTTGTCGGACACCCGAATCAGCGCGTGGTCAGCGGAGGTCTGGAGCTGGAGCCGAACCCGGCCCTTTTCGTGCTTGATGGACTGTGCAGCGTTGCGCGTGATGTTGATCAGCACCTGCCGGAGCTTCCGCCGGTGGGCCGCCACTACGGCCTCTTGCTTCACTTCGAGCTGGAGCTGAATGCGGCGATGCACCACGTCGGGATCCCACCGAAGATACCGATGGGCGCTCCGCACAGTTGCGGCGATGTCGGTGGGCTCCACCGCAAACTCCGACTGGTGCCCATCCGCAGCGTACCGGTGCAGGTCGTCGGCCAGGTCGAGTGCAGTCTCGCTGGCCTCGATGACATCATGCACGATTCCGGCCAGTTCACCGTCTTCGGGGTAGCGCTCCTGGAGCATGGTCACGAGCTGGACCGGCCCCAGCGTGTTCCGCATCTCATGCACCATCTTCTTCGCAAACATCTGCAGCGTCGACAGCTGTTCGCGGCGAATCAACGCTTCCTGGCCCTCTTCGGTGAGTCGCTGGGCTTCGAGAAGCTGCTCGCGAGTCTCGCGAAGCTCGTCGATCATGCGCACACGACCGGCAGTGAGCCACTGGTTTTGGAGGGCCGAGCCGATCAACGCCGCCGAGACGGTCATGAGGTCGAGATCCTGCTCCGAGAAACGGTGCGCCGGATTCACGGCCGAGACCTCGACCACACCCAGGACTTCGCCCTCCGAGACCATCGGCACACACAAGATGGCCCGCGCAGAGGTAAAGATCAGCGACTGGGCCACTTCGAGTGACATGTCACGCGACGGGTCGTTGGTGATGACACCCTCGCGCCGCTGGGTGGCCCGCCGTGCAAAAGTGGTGCTCGTGAGCCGTTCCTCATCGAGGCGCTCCTTGCTCCGATGGTCCCGCCCATAGACGGTCTCAAAGGTGTCGCGCCCATCGGACTCGGTCACCAGCCGGGCGATGATCAGCCGGTGACAGCGCAGGTGCCGGAGCAAGATGTCACAGACCCCATCGAGCACCGCACCATCCCGCCACGCCTTCTGCAGGTGCCGACTGACCTCAAACAGCACCGCAAAGTGCAGCGTCTGTCGACGCATCGCGTCATGGTCGCCATCCGCAGGGCCGGCAGAGGAGTCGAAGCCCAGCGCGGTCAGGTAGTCGTCGGCCGACATGGAACCGAGACTCGGAAACTGAGACGCGGAGACCGGCTTGGCAAAGCGCGGCTCGGTCACCACCGGCTCGGGTTCGGGCTGCAGAACCGGTTGTGGCGGAATGTGCACGCGCAAGCTCACGCTGCCCACCCGAACGATGTCGCGGTGATACAGCCGCCCGCTGTTCACGCGGATTCCATTGACCCAAGTACCGTTTTGACTTGGGTAGTCGCGGATGTAGATGCCGCCCGCCTCGCGGCTGATCACGGCATGGCTCCGGCTCACGCGGGGGTCGTTGAATGTGAGGTCGCACTCGACCCCTCGACCCATCAGCAGTCCGCTCCCAATCGGATGAACTTCCCCCTCGCGCCGGCCCTCGCGCACGACCAGAGCCGGCTCCGAGACATCGACTTCAAAGGATTGTAGGTGTCGTTCAACCGACATGCGCACCCGACCTGAGGGACAGCAAAGGCATCAGTAGCATCCTATCGGTCTGCTGCCAGAACATCTGGTTTCGGCCCGTGGATTCGAAACTGAACCCCACTATGCCAGACATCCACTCTCTCCGGGCGGTGAGTCGGCGCTCCTCAGCCACCTGCCGCAATTTTCCTCCTGCACTACGGCTCCAGCGGCACCGACCGGCTCACGCCGAGCCCGAGGCGCACCCCCATATCGATGCCGCCATTCGGTGCAGCAAGGGGCATCATTCGGGCGCCCACGGAGAGCCCAAGCCCGCCCGGCGTAGGGGACCAGACCCCGTGCACCCCTGGAGAGCAAACGGCCGGCCAGAAGGCACTGGGCAGCGTCGACGACGTCATAAATGTGAAGGGGGCCGCAAGATCCAGCATCACCACCTGGGCAGCCACCGATCCCGCACCGAGGTGCCCCCGGCGCTGCCAGCCCACCGCAGCCGTGGGCGCCACAAACCCATCGGCACCGGCTCCCAGCGCGGCTCCAGCGCTCAAGCCAAACAGACCCACCAGCCCAGACGTCTGCTCTCCCGTACGCGGCGCGTTCCCATCCGGATCGGCAAGCGAGGTGAGAGCACCCACCACGCCCAGATCGGCGGCACTGAGGGGCGGCAGGATCGAACGAAGTCCAGGGTCGTCGGTGAGGGACAGCGCAGCATCGACCGCGCCGGCAAGATCGTTGTGCGCGAGTCGCACGTGCACAGAAGGCAGCTGGTCAGCGAGTCGCTGCAACAGCGCAGTCCGCTCCGCCCGCAGCTCCGACGCCTCACCGACCTGGTCCGGGATTCCACTGGCTGCAGCCAGCAAGGCCTTCATTGCTCGCCGGTAGAGCGGCGCGAGACTGTCGATCGACTCGACCCCCCCGAGTCGAAGGTTGTTCCAGCGCAGTGCGATGCTCGACCGCGCCTCGTCGGCGCGTTCCGCGACCATTGTCAGCCAGCGAAGGTCAGCCTCGCCCACCTTGGGATGGACCATGCCGCTCCAAGCGGCCCGAATTCCACCGGGTAGGTTGTCGTTCCACGAGAGGTTGGCTGCCAGAGTGAGCAGTCCTACGCCGGCTTGACTCGGTCCCACCACTGGCTCGGATGTGGAGGCTGCCAACAACGACGAGACATAGAGCGCACTCGCCATCGGGGCGGCCCGATGGGTATCGCTCAGGTAGAAGCCGAATGGCTCACCCGTGGGTAGGGTGGGTGGGCGCTGCTTGGCCCAGGAAGCCATCGCCGCGATGGGATCGGCGCCGCGGACAACAATCTCGAGCATGCCACCGAGCGCCGCCATCACCAGCCCGGCATCTTCCACCAGCCACTCGCGCTCCGCCACTGGGCGACGCGCCTGTTCATGCAGCAGCCGCTCACCGATCCGGCGCACCAGACCAATCACATCATCACGGGCGCCCGCGGCGACGATGGGACCGGCACCGGGCGGCGGCCATGCGAGCCGACCATCGGCCCCGGTGAGGCGCCGACATGTCTGGGCCGCGAGTCCATTCGGCTCGCGACGACACGTCTGAAGCACACGCGCAATGGCCTCGGGATCGGTGCCGGATCCTGCCTGTGGTGTGCGATCGGTGCCCGGGCTTCCCCGTCGGGCCACGGCATCGAGCGAAGACTCTGGCGGAATGGGTAGATCGGCCAGGCGATAGTCGCCGCTGCCCGTACCCACAGCCACTTCCAGAGACGGACCTAGCTCCACGGGTCCTGCAGGCGCATCCACGGGGATGTCGACGGGCAACACCACTCGGGTGGCCGCACCGGCGGCATCGAGAACCTCTACAGCCAGCTCAACGCTCCACGAACCCCGTGGCCGACCAATCTCACCAAGATCGACCGTGCGCGAGACCGTCCCACGCGCACTGGGAATGGTGGACTGGTACACCGGCTGCAGCCACCGCACGGCCGGAGCGGGAGCACCGGGTGATGGACGACGCACCTGAGGGCGCCATCCCACACGCACTTCGACCACTCCCGAGACTTCGGGGACTGCCACCTGCAGCTGTTGCCCCTGCCGCGTCGCCGACAAGGTGTAGGCGCAGTCAGCCATCAGACGGGCCATGCTGGCAGCGCGCGCATCGGCTGCGGCCCGAATGGTGACCGCGTGGGGCACCGCAACGGCTTGGGTCGGGATCAAGCCCCCTCGACCGATGGCTGCGCACGACGCCAGCAGTCCCGGAACGCCTCGCAACGCCACCTGGTGATCCAGAGGACAAGCCAAGGCCGCATCCCGGAGCGCTCCGGCTCCCGCACAAGCGAGAACCATGTCGGCAGGTGTGACCACCACCTCCCGGCCCCGCGCGTACGGATCAAAGGCAAAAAAGCTCCGGCCCGCGGGAACCACAGACTCCGTGGACGCGGTCGCCGGCGACAAGAGGTTTACCTGTGAGGTCTCGAGAGGCTGCTGGTCGAGCGGTGCTTCCGGCGTCTGGGCATGCACGCCCGGATTCAGGACCAGCCAAAGGGCAGCCCCGACCGCATTCAAACCCACCTTACTGCCCACACGGCGCGCCGGCCGGCTCAGAGTCGTTGCCTTCGTCTTCGGTGATGTAGCCAAGGGTCTCGAGCAGGGCGAGATCGCTGTCGTCCATCGAGACACTGCCCGTGGCGCCGCCGCCCGCGTATGCCAGCGGACACCCCGCACCGGGACGGTCGCCGCCCACGGCCTTCCAGGGACCAAAGCGAGTGCCGTCAACCGTCATGAACACGTTGGCGTCGTAGGGCAGGACCAGAAATTCCTCGCCCAGCTTCACGTTCAGAGCCTTCAGTCGCTTCCCATCCTTGAGGATGCGGCCCTTGGTCTCGATCCTGCCAGCCGAGGTGGCCTTCCATGGCGTTCCAAGCTCGGCGGCAAGCGCCGTCTGGAGCTTGAGAACATCCTCTGGGCGCGCGGCGGCGAGGTCGGTGGCCTCTTTCGGATCCGCATGCGGGTCAAACAGCTCGGCCCGGTCGGCCTTGAGGTCCCACTCGAGGCGTAGCCCATCGGCGTAGTAGCCCAACCGGTTGGTCTTGAAGCGTGTGGTCTCCGCCGAGAATCCCCGCTTGGGAGCCTCGGCACCAGCCATCACATCTGCGAGATCGATGCCGTCAAGAGTACCGAAATCAGGCGTGCCGTCTACCCAGCCGGCAATCGTGGGCGCGATGTCTTGAGAGCCCACGGCACCATCCACCACGCCCTTGGGAATCCCTCCGCCGCTCACAATGAGGGGAATGTGGAGCTGTTCGGCGTACAAGGTGTGGGCGTGCCCCCAAGATCCTCGCTCACCGAACTCCTCCCCGTGGTCGGCGGTGATCACGAACCGAACGCTGCGACCGGCCGCTTTTGCGGCATCCGAGATCTTTTTGAACTGGTCGTCGACGTACCGGATCGCTTCATCGTACTGGGCACGCTGGTGTTCGAACTGCTCCTCGCTCACCTTGTGCTTCTTGAAGTGGTGGTAGTTCTTGTACTTGCGGTCGGATTTTTGTGGGGCCCGGTCAAACAGGGTGCCATAGTCGCCGGGCGGGTCGTACTCGTAGTGCACGTCGTAGCTGTGCAGAAACAAAAATACCGGCTGCCCGGCGGGCTGCTCGCTCCACCACCGCAGCGCCGAGTCCACCACATGCTCCGCGAGAACCTCTCCCCGGAGGTTCTCCTTTTCGCTCTGGATGTCGAAGTCGCTGAAGTGGTCGAAGCCCCGGTCAAAGTTGAACATTCGCGACACATAGAGGGTCGCCACGAACCCGCCGGTCTTGTAGCCGGCCGTCTGCAGCATTTCCGGCAGCACCGGGGTGGACTTTGGCAGTACGTGCTTGTCTTCCACCACCATGTGGGTCTTCGGAAGCTGACCCGAGAGCATAGTGGTGTGGCTGGGCAGGGTCCAGGGGGACGAGCTGCGGGCAAATGCAAAGCGGGTTCCATCGGCTGCGAGCTGGTCGAACCAAGGGCTGGTCTTTCGGTGGTGCCCGTACGACTGGAGGTGGTCAGCGCGAAGCGTGTCGATGCTGATGAGCACAATGTCGGGGCGGCCGGGATCACCCGATGGCAGCGGCTCGGGCTTGCCGCGTCGGCATCCCATCATCGTGGCAAGCGCCAGTGCGGCACCGAGGAGCAGCCTCCATCCCCCATTCCTGGGGCGCACGGTCGGCGATTCGTTGAACAGGGCAGACACAGTCACTCCACCAGAAACAACCGGGGGCTCACCAGCTACGCCACCAGGGCCAGCCAGCGGGGAGGTACCACAACACAAGCGGCATCAGAATGCATAGTCCGCCTGCGATCACCACGCCTCGCCACTTCTCGGCACCCACGGCGGCAACGAGTGCCTTGGGGTCGGCCAGGATGGCAGCAGCATAGATCATCAGCAGCGGCTCCAGCGGCACCCGATAGCGCGAAAGGCCCGCCAGCGCCGCGATGGCCGCACAGTGGTACACGAGGATCAGCGAAAAGAGTACGGCTTGCGAGCGCCGTCCTCGACCTGCAAGCCCCACGGCACCGAGCACCATCGTGCCGAGAGAGTGCAGACAGCCGAAGAGGATGATCAGCTCATCGAACCACTGCGGCAATCCCTCGAACCGCCCCCAGCGAAGGTGGCGAGTGAGCAGCGAGTGCGGATTCAACAGCTGGGCAACCCGCATCGGCATCCGGCGCGCAAACGCTTCGGGGTTGTCTTGAATCCACTGAAACCCAAGCTCGGTCTGGCACTTGTCGCGGGTGTAGGCGTTTTTTTTGGAGCCGCACTCCGAAGCCTTGCGCCCCTTCAACTTCGTCCGGCGAAACGCCTGCCTGGCCAGCTGGCCGTTGCCATAGTCAAAGGTGATGGGCTCGAAATCATTGTTGCCCAGCCACATCATCTGGCCCATCGTGCGATCCGAGACGATGCGTCCCTCGAACTTGTGCGAGGCATACAGCGAGTAGGGTGTGACTGTGGTGGCAGCCACGACGGCAATCACGCCCGCCTGTGCCCACGCCTGCTTCTTGCCCCAACGGCCCCACAACACGCTGAACATCCAGATGGGCAACATGTACGTGGCCACCCCGCGGAATAGCACGCAAATGCCACCGAGGAAGCCCGTGAGCAGGGTTTTCTTCCACCCTTCGCGCTCGCTGCCGGCATCGAGGTCTCGCCGGCTGAGCAACAGCAGCAGCAGCCCACCGAGCAGGATGGTGCCGTAGATGACCTCGGACCACAGCCGGATCGAGAAGAAAATCATGTGCGGCGAGATGGCGTAGAGCCATGCCGCCACCTGCGCGACGCGACGCTTTTCGGGAAAGGCCAGCCGCGCCAGCTGATAAATCAGCACACACGCCAGCAGGCTCACCGGAATCTGCACGGCCTTGAGGCCCTGCGCCCAGTTGAGTGCGGCTTGGAGGATGCCGAGCAGAGCCGGGTAGCCCGGTGCCCAGATCCATCCCGCTGAGCCGGTCATGCCATCGCCTTCCGCAAATCGACGAGCGAGCTTGAGGTAGGTACACTCGTCGCGCACACAGCCATCGAAGGCCCACAGAACCAAGGGAACTGCACGCACCACAAACGCCACCTGCAGCGCCCACTTCAGCACGCGGTCGGTCTGCCAGGGTCGGCGCTCGAGCAAAGGCGCCTCGGATCGGTCGGGGGACGTGGACATGGCCGGGCTCCTATTGGCTCGTCCGGTGTGCGACCACAGCCAGCCGGTGCAACAGCCGTGCAGCAGCGCCCGACGCCCGCCTCAAGGACGGTTCTGCATGTGCGCCGCCACACCCGTATAGAAGTCCGTGAGCATGGTGCGCAGCTCGGGGTGCACCTGACACTCGTGCATGGCGCGGTCCATGCACACCACCCACTGGTCACGCTCGACCGCACCGATGGCAAAAGGCATGTGCCGCATCCGCAGGCGCGGATGCCCATGCCGCTCAAAGTAGAGATTTGGCCCGCCCAATCGACCGGATAAAAACGCATAGAGGCGGTCGCGGGCCTTCGTGGTGGGCTTCGGATGCACCGAGTAGAGCGCGGCAAACTCCGGTTGGGTCTCCATCAGGTCGTAGAAGTGGTCTACGATTGCCCGCAGCGCAGCATCGCCACCGAGCGCCTCGTACGCCGTGATGCCTGCCTCAGCCATGCTACCTCCTTCGCGTCGCCCCTCTCGGCTTACCGCGCCAGCGTCCTTCTGGCCCCCAACCGAACGGCACCCTGTCCTTCCATCTCTTCGTCCTTCCATCTCTTCCGCCCAACGGCCATCCCCGAGCCCCCATCATGCGTTCCTACCTCGACCTGCTCCAGCTCGTTCTCGAGCGTGGAAGCCCCCGCAGTGACCGCACCGGAACCGGTACCCGAAGCCTCTTCGGCCACCAGCTGCGCTTCGACCTCAATGAAGGCTTTCCGCTGCTCACCACCAAGCGTCTTCACGTGCGCAGCATCATCCACGAGCTCCTTTGGTTTCTCCGAGGCGAGACCCAGGTGGGTCCTCTGCAGGACGCCGGCGTTCGCATCTGGAACGAGTGGGCCACCGCCGAGCAGTGCGCCCGATTTGGTCGCGCCGAGGGCGATCTGGGGCCGGTCTACGGACACCAGTGGCGAAACTTCGGCGGCACCCTCCAACCGGATGGAACCTACGCCCGCGATGGGGTCGACCAGATCGCACGCGCCCTCGAGCTAATTCGGAACAACCCCACGAGCCGACGCATCCTCGTTACCGGATGGAATCCGCAAGAGGCCGACCAGGTGGCGCTTCCCCCTTGTCACACCCTGTTCCAGTTCTACGTGCACGACGGCCAGCTCTCATGTCAGCTGTACCAGCGCTCGGCCGACCTGTTCCTCGGGGTGCCCTTCAACATCGCGAGCTACGCCCTGCTCACGCACTTGATGGCCAAAGTGACTGGCTTGGGGGTCGGTGACTTCGTTCACACCTTTGGCGACGTGCACCTGTACAACGACCACCTCGAACAGGCGAAGCTGCAGCTCACCCGCACACCCCGACCCCGTCCGCGCCTGCGGCTCGACGATGGCATCACCGACCTGTTCACAGTCCGCTACGAGCAGGTTCGCATCGAAGGCTACGACCCGCATCCCACCATCCGCGCAAAGGTGTCGGTATGAGCGAGCTCACCATGGTGGTGGCCGTGGGGCCTGGCGGCGTGATCGGTCGCGACGGTGACCTGCCCTGGCGCATCCGCGAAGACCTCCGCCACTTCAAGCGCATCACCATGGGACACACCATCATCATGGGCCGGCGCACATGGGATTCCATCGGACGCCCCCTGCCCGGGCGCCAGTCGGTGGTGCTCACCCGCAATCGCACCTTCGCGGCGCCCGGGGCCCACGTGGTCCACAGCCTCGCCGATGCGCTCGCTCTTGCCGAGGCCGCCGGAGACGATGCGCCTTGCATCATCGGTGGCGCCGCTCTCTACGCCGAGGCCCTGCCCCTGGCGACTCGTATGGAGTGGACCGAAGTAGACCAAGCGGTGGAAGGAGACACATTCTTTCCTCCATGGGACCGCACCGACTGGACGGAGACCGCCCGAGTGCCCGGACAGACCCCTGGGGTGACCTTCTGCACTTGGCGACGTCGCGCGTAAAAGCGACCGTTCCCCCTCCGAGACCCCTCCTGCATCCTCACCGCTGCACAGGGCTGCCCTGAAGGGAAGCCTCATCGCGTGCGCCCTCGAGAAGGGCCGCTCGCCGCTTTCGGCCAAGGCCCTCCACCGCGGCGGCCACACAGTTGAGGTCGCGCTCACAGGCCACCCAGGCGCCGCGGCCGATCTGCCCCATGGCTTCGAGTCCCAGGGGTCGCTCCAGCCCTTGCCCCGCCCGCTCAAGCCACTCGGTGAGCTGGCCGGGCGCCCATCCGGTACACCGGCTGGCAGTGGGATCGGGCAGCGGCGTCTCCCAGGCCCCAACACCGAGCGGGCGGGTGCGCGTGAACGGCCGCTCACCGTGCATCGGCAAGATGGGGGTGATGGTGCATCCCGTCGCAGTCATGTCGACCCCCAGTCCCACCCACTCACCCGACCGCCCCTGTCGCACCATGGTGGCCAAGTACGGTATGTCGTCGGCATCAACGGTGATCACACCCAGTCGCCGGAGCAGGGCCACCCCGTCGTAGTGCTGGGTCACCTGCCACCCATGGGGAGCCCACATCCGGGCAAAGTCGCTTGCACCGGTGGCCGTCAAACCCGCCAGCACCAGCAGCGCCGGCCACGACACCCAGCGCGACGGATCCCCCGCAGCCAGCACGGCGCACCCCAACAGCGCTGCAAAAGCCGACATCAGCACCCGTGGCGGGGAATGTCCCCCGATCCCGACCAACGGAACGGCGAGGGCCAACAGCGCCCAGATGGCGAAGAACCGGGCCGGTTCCGACCGGCGAGCCGCCAGCGCGCCAAGCGGAAGCGCCGCGAGCAGAAGACACCGGGGTGCCATGGATGCCGGCAGCGGCCAGTACCACGGCTCGTCGATCAGAGGTGCATGGGCGTAGTCCGGCAGAGTGGCCAACGAGCCCGCAACATCGAGCAGGCCGTCGCCGCCCGTGATGCCTGGCCCAAGGACCACGTTGAGCAGCAATAGGCTGCCAATGCCCACGCTTCCTGCCACCACCAGTGCACGACGAGGCTGCACCCATGCATCGGCAACCACCCAGGCTGCCACCGCGAGCCCCAGCGGGCGGTACACCACAATGCCGACGATTCCGAGGAGGATCACCGGCAGCTGGACCGCATGGCGGCGACCAGCCAAGCACCCAAGCGCAAGCCCAATGGACAGAAACGTGGTGTGGTTTCCGTAGGTCTGCACCTGCCAGAGAACCACCGGAGCAGGCGCGAGCATCCAAGGCGCCATCGCCAGCAGTCGCGTCGACGTGGGAAGCGGCCGCGTGAGCACCACCACCACCGCCATGCTCACGCTCTCCAGCATCAGGGCCGCCGCCGCCACCGTCCATGATGAAGGCGGCGCTCCCGCCGAGAGCAGCGCTGTGAGTCCCGCCACTACTGCGGTTCCCTGTGCAAAGGGCATGTACTGCGCATGCTGCACGACCTCGCGCAACCCCTGCAGACCGGGGAGCGGCAGCTTCCAGCCATGCGCCAGATCCCATGCGAGCCCCGCCCGTGACAACGCCTCCCAGTTGTGGAACAGATGGGCGTGGGGAACCAGCACGGCGAGACGGAGCGCCAGAAACCCCAGAATCGCTGCGGCGACCAGCGCGCCCTCTCGACCTGTCACGCGCATGCAGCGGTGTCCCCTGAACCGGAGGAGGTGGACCGGCCCCAGTCTACCGAGCCTCGCAACGGGGAGCAATCGGCCCTGGGGTCGCCCATTGGCTGCTCACTCAAAGGGGGCAGGAGCAGTCCGATGCAACCGCACCCACGCACCCGCTCTCCGAGCAGGTGAAGTCTGCCTGGTCTCCTGCACATCCGGAGACCCCAAACGCGAACACATCGTCGGGGTAGTTCGCCTGCGGACAAGCCTCAGGGGAGTTTTCCACCCATGACGCCCCGACCGACGTGAGCGCGCCATCGATGACGGCTGCTCCCCCCCCGAACCCAAGCGCGATGTTGTCTGCCAGACGTACATTTTCGACCACAACAGTGGCCCCCGGAGCGTTCACCAGGAGGCCAGCACCGAGCACCGTGGCACTGTTCGAGGTGAGCTCGCCTGCACGGCCCCCTTCACTCACAAACGTGGCCGCCCCGGCCACATATGCGCCCCCGCCCGAGTTCCCGAAGTTCCCAGCCACGCGGCTGTTGTCGAGCACTACCCGAGTGTCATGCACAAAGAGACCGGCGCCCCGGTCGGCTTGGCCGTAGAACACGTTGGTGTTGGTGAGCATCAGAGCATCGGCTGTGGTGTAGATGCCCCCGCCGTCACCGGTCGCGAGGTTGTCGTAGAGCAAGCTGTCCTCGAGGACCACCGGGCCAGATGCATGGATTCCCGCTCCGTTCCCATCCACGGCGTTTCCCGTGACCACAATGCCATCACCGTAGAGCGCCCCGCCACCGAGCATGAGAATCCCGCCGCCCACCGGTGTGCCGTCGCTCATTGCGGTGCCCGTGCCTCCAGTGAAGGTGAGTGCGCTCACGGCCACGTCTACGCCGGCCACCACCAAGGCAGACCCCACGCCCTGCGCATCGACGATGGTGGTTCCAGCGTCGTCGCGGCCCAGAAGCGAAATGGGCCGTGTGACGGTGACCGGCGCGTACACCCCAGGGCAGACCTGCAACACATCGCCTTCGATGGCCGCGTCGATCGCCTCCTGAAGGTCTTCCGTGGTGATGCCCCCCACCACGGTGACCAGCCCCGCTTCTTCGGTCTCCGGGTCACAGTCGTTGTCGCGCCCATCGCAGATCTCTTCAGCGTCGCTCGAGATCTCGGCATCCTCGTCGTCGCAGTCGCCCGTGCTGAGTGCTCGAAACTCCGCGGTCGGCGCACACAAGAGCCGACTGGACTCAGTGCCGAAGCCATCTCCATCGCGGTCGAGGTAGTACAGCACCTCGCCGTTGGCCGTGGTCGCGTCACAGTCATCGTCCACCAGAAACTCGTCGCAGACCTCGAGCGCACCAGGATGTACGGCGGCATTGCTGTCGTCGCAGTCTCCGTCGATCGTGACCAGGAACACGTCGCTCGGCGCACACAGACACCGCGACCGCTCCCCGCCGTAGCCATCTCCATCGGCGTCCACAAAGTGGTCGACACAGTCGGGAGCATCCGGCTCGGTGGCGCCATGTTGGCAGTACTGACCATCCAGCCAGGCGTTGCCTTCCTGCTTCGACAGGTACCCACAGCCACCAACGACAGTTGCCACCACCAGCGTTGCTGTGATCCGAAGCGCCTCAGTCATCATGAAAGCGTCCGTCAATCACGAGATAGGCCTCGTCTGGACCAAAGAAGCCGACCGCCACACCCTCCAGCTCGGAGTCTCCAATGCTCGGCAGCGGAAGCGCATCGACCAGCTCGTAGTCATTCAACACGAGTCCGGCCGAAAACGACTCGAGGAGGGCCTCGAGAAAGAAGAGGTCGGCATCTTGCGGCGCCCGCTCGATGTCCATCCAGACCTCCTGCTCCCCCCAGATCAGGTCGAGTCGGTTGTCGGACAGGGCCACGTCGACCGGCGTCGATACGGTAAGGAAGATGGCATAGACCGACTCGCCTTCGACAATCTCGCCATCGTAGAAGTCCACCCGCAGCTCCGGCAATTCCATGCGAAGCTGACCGGCGGCATCGGGAACAAAGAGCGGGGGATAGGTGGCACGCACCGTGCCCACGAGCGTGCGGATTCCAGGCAGAGCGGCTGTGAATACCGCCATGTCGATGTCGAAGACTTCCGGACCGCCATCCACATCGAGGAAGCCCCCGCCCCAGTTTGCATGGAAGATCTGGTTGAGGGTGTTCAGGGACAGGGCCATTGCTGCGGGTTCGGTATGGGTCCAGGAAGGCCGGTTGGTCGACCGCACCAGTGCGCCTCGCTCCGGACCATCGAGAGCCCAGGTATCCAAGGTGGTGACCGTACCGAACTGCAGTGCCAGACCGGTCTCGTCCACCTGCACCTCGGTGGGTCGCGAGACCAGGACCGAGCCCTGCGGCCAGCCAAGGGTCACGTTCAGATCGGCAAACGCCCCCTCGATCGCATCTTCCACGATCCCCGGCAGCACACCAGCCGCCGCCCGCTCCACCACTTCGCCCACCAACGCATTCAGATCGACCCCCAGAGCCGCCGCAGCGGCAACGGTGTCGGCGGAAGCCCCGAGGTCAAAGTCCACGAGTTCCACCGCGACGTTCGACGCCGTGACCTCGACGGCCTGGTCGACCACCGCAAACGCGAGATCGAACATCACCACCATCTGCGAGGCCGTGCCACGCCCCGAGTCCGAAAACGGCGCGTCGGACAGCATGCCGCTGCCGGCCCAGTCCACATCGACATCGCCCAGCGTGACGGTCGCATCGAGCAAGCCGGTGCTCTGCCCATCCAGCTCTACATCCACCGACTCGTACGCGATCTGGTCAAGCTCCACGGTGAGACGCGTCCATACACACACCGTGACGCCAAGCTGCGTTCGACAGGTCTTCTCGGCGTCGGAGTAGACCGGGTTGTCGTCTTCCTTCGCGAGGTCGAGCCCTTCGAGAGCTTCCTCGGCCATGCGCTCTACGACTCCCAGTCCAGCGGGGTCCTCGTCCAGACGAACCAACATGCCGTCGGGTTCCGTCTCTCCAAGGACACGGAGCGCACCCGCCACCACCGCGCGGAGGTCACGGGCCCGGTGGCCGGCCGCATCGAAGGCGAGCGTTTCCACCACGGTCATCCCGAACGCGAGCGGAATCGGATGCGACCACACCCCATCGGCGAGCGTCACCGCGGCCCCATCCACCTCGAGCACCACGGGATTCGAGACGGCATCGGTCGCAGTCCCCGTGAAATCGACCGTTCCCACCGACAGCCAAGCGCCCCGCTCTGGCGAGTCGATGGTGAGCACCGGTGCAGACCAGTCTGCCGTGACCGTGATCGGCGCGGATGCAAGACCCGAGGTCGGCTCCACCGCCACAATCTCGGCGGTTCCTTCGCCGAGAAAGTAGATGACCGAGCCCAGAACCACATGCTCCACGCCATCCACAGACAGCTCCGTGGAGACCCGAACCGGGTTGTCATACTCGTCGGTCACGCGCACAGTGGTGGTCACGGTATCTGTGAAGGTCTCGACAGTGAGGGCGATGGCATCGGGCGCGCCCGGCACGACCTCGAAGGGCACCGTGACCACCTGCTCGTCGAGCTGGGCGGTGATCGACCAGGAGCCCGCCTCGGTCGCACTCACCACTCCGTCACCGATCTGCACTGCGGGGTCGGCATCCAGCAGCAGGTTCCCCACATTCACGGCGTTTCCAAACGCGTCCGTGGCGCGCGCCAAGAGCGCCACCGTGGCGCCCGCTACGCTCGGGCTTTCGGCGAGGGTCACCTCGAGGTGCTGTGCTGGAGCCGCAGCCACATCGAGCGCGAGGCTGGCCTCGAGATACTCGCCGTCCACACTCGCCCGCGCCGTCAGGGCATGGGTGCCCGCCACCCGTGGATAGAGCTCGCGACCGCTAAACGCGAGTTCGGGCTCAAGGTCGCTCTCAAACGCCACCGTGACCGCAGCAGACTCGGTCTGTCCGTCGACGAGCCGAGCGGTCCAGGCAACCGGTTGCCCTGCAGCCACCGTCTCCGGCTGTACCGCCACCACCAGGGTCGGCCGATACGACTCCGCCTCGATGCAGGCCGAGCCGACAGCGACCACCCAACATGCCCACCACGGTGCGCCCTTCATGGCTGCAGCTCTCGATGGGCCCGGTAGCCTCGGACCCCGAACCATGTGGCGCTCGAAAAAGAGACCACCGCGCCACCGAGCGCGAGGTTGGTGGCAAGCGTGATCTGCTGGAGTCGAGCGAGCGGATCCTCAACGGCATCGGCAGTGCGGCTCTGCAAGCGATCTTCCTGCAGGACCGCCACGGTGTACAGCCCGCCCGACAGCACCATCAGCGCCCCGGACGACACCCAAGAGGTGCGCCGACGCTTCGCTACCAAGCTCCGCTCCGCCAATAGACGCTCCGGATCGGCCATGCCCACGCGGTACTCCGTATCGGGGGTCACATTGAGCGTGCGCGACACGATGCCGCCATCTGCTCCCACATGCTGCACGAGGTAAAACCCCGAGACCACCGGAATCGATGCCCCTGTTCGGAAGGCAGCTCCGTTCACCACGACCGGACCATCGGCCATCAAGATGCCGGTCTGACGGGCGAGCACCCGGTCGCGCGACGCATCGAAGGTGTGCTGGGGGTCGGTTCCCAGGTTGGCGGCATCAAAGGGCACCACCGGCGCCATCACCACCGCCCGCTGGAACCGCGCGTCGGCGAGCTTGGCGTCCTGCAGAAAGAACGCCGCTGTGCCCGCCACCTGGTACACGGTGGCGAGAGACTGCGTCGTGCCGAACGAGTCCAGACACCGAAACCCGTCTTCCATCCGCTGTACGCGGGTCTGGATCTTGTCGAACTGCGCCGTAGCGATGAACTGCGACACGTCTTCTGCGGCCCGAGACG
Organism: uncultured Pseudomonadota bacterium; assembly: GCA_913044235.1. Classification (GTDB taxonomy): domain Bacteria; phylum Myxococcota_A; class UBA796; order UBA796; family UBA2385; genus CAJWOS01. Next base: position 7,506 of record CAJWOS010000031.1, on the reverse strand, counting down.
GTGTGTACGGGGCGCAGTCCACATCTGCCGACCAGGCCCACGACGCTCCCCACAGAAGCCAGAGCGCCATCATTGCGGCGCGAACCGATGCCCGAAGGTGGTGGCGCTGGCCGACACATTGATGACTTCCTGGGCGGTGCGGCCATCCGCCAGGCTGAACTCCACCAGATGACTGCCAATCGGCACCTCCACGGAGCACGGTGTGGTGCACAGCACCCGCCCGAACAGCGTCACGCTGGCTCCCATCGGCAGTGAGCTGAGGGTGACCTCCACATTGGAGGCCGCCTCCGGGGCGTCATTGAGTGGGGGGTCGGCCGCTGCAGCAGGCTTCGAGACCGACATGGAAGCCGGCTCGGGCGCTGGAGCCGGACGTTTCGCGGTTGCTTCCGGCGCGCCTGGGTCTGGCGAGGCCACAGCAGCAGGGGATGGGGGCTTTTCGGGGTTGGAGGGGCGGGGCGCTGACGCTGCGCTTCGGGCAGGAACCAACGCCTGCGATGTGGGTGATGGACCGGGGCGCTTGGGCAGCGTTGCAGTCGCGGGCGCGGGCGCTGACGAAGGGCCCCCCACGGCTTCACGGGTCGATCCAGACTCCAGCGGACCACCACCGAGCGCGAGGAACACGGCTCCCGCAATCATCACCACGGTCAGCCCTGCACCAATGGCCCACAAGGGGCTTCGATCAGCCCCAGAGACCACCGTGATCGGCGCTGCTCCTGCGTTCGCAACGGCCCCACGCAGTGAGTCGTCTGCTGCAGCATCCAGCCCCGCGGATTCCTCGTCGGGAGCCAACAGTCCCGAGCCAGTCATGGTGTGTCCCACCCGGGGATCGTCCAGGCCCGTCGAGCGCGTCCAGGGGCGGTTCCGTGCCCATTTCCGCAGGCGCATCCCATTCCAGCGGTCTGCCAGATCCTCCGCCCGTGCCTCCACCTGTCGTGCGGTGGGTCGCGCATGCGGGTCGAAGTGGAGCATGTCGGTCAGGAGCTCGCACAGTCCCGCCTCAGGGGCCACCATTCGCTCCAATGCGGCGGCCACAAATTCATCGTGAAACTCCTGGTCAACGGTCATCCTCATCAGCTCGCGCCGCTCGCAACCCCCGAACAGGCGCGTGCCGGTGACCACCTCGTAGAGCACGATTCCCAGGGCATAGACATCGGATGCCGGGAGCACCGCCTCTTCGGTGAAGCGATCGGGCGAGAGATAGCCCACGGTGCCCACAAGCATCCCGGTGCCCGTCATGGCATCCCGCGAGACGTGTTCGGACTTCGCAATCCCAAAGTCGAGGAGCTTCACCGCACCTTCCGTAGAGATGCGAATGTTGGCAGGCTTGATGTCTCGGTGGATGAGATTCATCGCCCGCCCCGTGACCGGATGGGCCGCAGACCAGGCCGATGCCAGAGCCCCCGCCACTTCCCCCACCACCTCCAGGGCCACACGCGGGGGCAGGGGGTCGGTCGGGCCCGTCACCAGCTGTGCAAGGTCGGCACCTTCGATGTACTCACTCACGAGAGCCACGCAACCATCAAGCATCGTGAGATCATGCACGGCAAGAATCGCCCGGTGTCGGAGCGCGGCGAGCAGTCTCGCCTCGTCGCGCAAGCGAGCCACAGCACTCGTCGAGGTCACATCCGAGCGCAGCGCCTTGACCGCGACCGTGCGCACGAGGCCGGCCGCTGTGGTCATTCGGGCCCGATACACGACGCCGAACCCACCGGTTCCAATGCACTCTTCGAAGTCGAAACGGTCTTCGCTCACGCCGGCTCGCCTCTCCGAAAGCAACAACAGCGGTGGGTGCGTACGTCCCCGCAGCCAGGAAATCCCGATGGATTATAGCCGCTGCATCCTCGGCCCGGGTCTGAGGCCTACTGGTAGTTCAAGGCCACAGCGCCAGCCAGAAAGCACGCCGACACCACCAACAACATCCCCACCAAGGGAAGCGCAAAGCGCAGCCAGCGGTCGTATGGCACACCGGCCATCAACAGCATGGCCATCAATGTTCCCGAGGTCGGAATCACCATATTCGAGAAGCCGTCCCCGCACTGGTACGCGAGCACCGCGGTCTGACGAGTGATGCCCAGCAGATCTGCCAATGGGGCCATCAGGGGCATGGTCACGGCGGCCTGACCTGAACCCGACGGCACGAACACATTGAGCACCGACTGGAACAGCAGCATTCCCTGCACGGCGAAGTGCGGAGAGGTGCCGTCGAGCAGCGAAGCCGCCGCATGCACCAGGGTGTCGAGGATCTGGGCATCGTTCATTACCACCACGATGCCACGGGCAAAGCCCACCACCAGCGCCGCGACCACCATGTCTTTCATGCCATGGGTGAAGGCCTCCGTGCTCCGCTCGAGCGACATTCCCGCGATGATGGCCGCCAGGATGCCCATCAAGAAGAAACCACCCCCCATCTCTGCGAGCCACCACCCTTCGGTTTGCACCGCCACCATGATGCCGGCAAACACAAGTCCACACATCGCGAGAATCCCCACATGGCGGCCGGTGAGCGCAGGCACTTCGCCAAAGTCGCCAAGCTCGGAAAGCGCCGGTACGTCGGCCACCACACTGGCGGACGGATCAGCCTTGATCTTCGCGCCATACCGGAGAATCCATCCCAAAGTCACGACCATACACACGAGAAAGAACACCACCCGCAGCTGCCAGCCGCTGTTGAGGGGCAGCTCGGCAATCTTCTGGGCGATGTTGACCGTGAACGGATTGGTGGTGGCCGCCGCAAAGCCGATCCCAGGTGTGAGAACCACGATCGACAGACCGAACACACGGTCGTAGCCCAGCCGACTGGAGAGCATCAGGAACAGGGGCACAAGTGGAATGAACTCCTCCCCCATCCCGAGGGTGCTGCCTCCCGCCCCCATCAGCAGCCCCAGCAAAACCACGAGCAGTCCCACTCGGTCCGCAAACACTTCCGTGAGCTTGCCGAGCGCTGCGGTGATGGCTCCCGACGCCTGCAAGATCCCAAACACGCCGCCCATCATGAAGATGAAGAAGATAATGTCGGCACTCTGCTCGAGCCCTCGCGGAATGGCCGACAAAAACCCCAGCAGGCTCACTGGAGCCGCCTGGCCCTCGCCCACATCGGTTGGCATGAGCAAGCCCTCCAGCACTCGAATCTTCTCCAGGGTGCGATACGACCCCGGCACCACAAGCTCCTTCGTGAGAACCCCCACCTTCACAGTCTCCCGAGTAAATGTTCCGGAGGGGATCACCCAGGAGAGCAGGCTCATCACACCCACCACCATCGTGAGCAGGGCCATCACATGGGGCACCTTCAGCTTTGTGACAGCAGACGACGACACACTCGGTTCAGTAGACAACATCAGCTCCAGGGCGGGGGTGCAGGTCTACCACTTGCGGTCTCGCTGCATGGGCGTGTGGCTGGCTCCGACCGGCTGTCATGACCAACGGGATCCGTTCCGTTAGGGCTCCACTCCTCCAGGAAGGCGCCCGATGGACAGCATCACCCAAGCCGTGCTCGGTGCAGCCATCGCTGAGGCGGGCTTCCGAAAGCGCCTCGGCGCCCGCTCCCTGGCCTTCGGCGCGGCTTGTGGCACCGTTCCCGACCTCGACGTTGTGAGCGCGGCGGTCAACCCCTGGCTGGATCTCGTCGCCCACCGAGGCCCCACTCACTCCCTGGTGGTGCTGCCGTTCGTGGCGGTCGCGGCCGGGTTCCTGGGCGCGCGCGTTGGCCGCAAAGGCACACCCACGCAGTGGGCGCACCTCGCATTCTGGGCCCTGATTACCCATCCCCTCCTCGATGTCTTCACGAGCTACGGCACCCAGCTGCTCACACCCTTTCGCTCGACGCGCTTCGCCTTCGATGCCATCAGCATCATCGACCCGGTCTACACGTTGCCCATGGTGTTCGCGTTGTGCACGGCGCTGCGAGCAGGGTCGGTTGCCTGGCGCATTCGCACCCAGCGCCTCACCGCGGCCGCACTCATCTGGGGATGCGTGTGGATCGGCGTGGGGCTGGTCAACCACAGCATCGCGGTCGGGCACACCCAGCGGGTCCTGGCACGGGCCGAATTCGACCCCGTCCAGGTCCGCGTGATGCCCTTGCTGTTCAACCACTTCGCCTTTCGATACGTGGCGCGGGATGCCACAGGACGCCTGGCTCTGGGACACGCTTCCGTGAGCGGATCCGGCGCCACGGTGCCCCTGATGGTCCAACCGGCGACTGGACCTGCCGTGCAAGCCGTGCTCTCGCATCCCATGGGCCAGCGATACGCCTGGTTTGCTGACGACATGCTGGGCATCCGAATCGAGTCTCTCGACAGCGGCGCAGAGCGGGTGCACCTCGACGACCTCCGCTACGGGGCCATGACGGAGCCCGACCGCGCCCTCTGGTCGGCCCACTTCGACGTGGCCGCCGACGGAACCATCATCCACCTGGAACGCGACAGCCGACCGAGCCGCCCCGGAGATCCGAGCACCGAGTTTGCCGAGCTCGCAGCCATCCTGTCTGGCGAGCGATGGTAGCGTCGAGAGCGCCGGTTTCGCACCCGCCCTCCTTCGAGGTCCCCTTGCCCCTGTTTCCCTTCGCCCTGGTCATTGCCTTGTCAGCCTGCGCCCCCAAGTCTCCTGAGCCGGTCCAGTCCCCCGCCGTCTCCGCCCCAGGCACCCATCCGCAGGGCATCCGAGTCCCGCCCCTGGACGACCGCACCTACCACTACTTTGAGCTGGAAAACGGCATGAAAGCGATGGTGGTGAGCGATCCCGATGCCGACATGGCGGCCGCGGCCCTCGACGTTCACGTGGGCCAATTCTCCGATCCAAGCGACCGCGAAGGTCTCGCCCACTTCCTTGAGCACATGCTCTTTCTGGGCACCGACGCCTTCCCCGACGTGGATGCCTATCGCAACTACGTGCAGTCCCATGGCGGTCGAAGCAACGCGGCTACCGGACAGGAGCACACGCGGTACCACTTCGAGGTGGACCATGCCCATCTCGAAGGAGCACTGGACCGCTTCAGCGCATTCTTCACCTCGCCTCGGCTCGACCGGGAGTACGTCACGCGCGAGCGGGAAGCCGTGAACAGCGAGTACCGACTCAAGATTCAAACGCAGACCCGTCGCTTCCGCGAAGTGCGCCGCGCCACCTCGAATCCCGCACATGGGTTCGCGAAGTTCTCCGTCGGCAACCTCACCACCCTCGCCGACCGGCCCGATGCACTGGTCTGGGACGACCTCAAGACCTTCTATGACCGTCGCTACAGCGCCGACCGCATGGCCGTGACCGTGGTGGGCCGCGAGCCCATCCACACCCTGGAGGGCTTTGTCCGAGACCGGTTCGCGGCCGTCACAAGTGTCGATGCTCCCTCGACCGAGCCGGCGCCCCCCATCTACACCCAAGATCAGCTCGGCGTGCGAGTCCACGTGGCTCCCCTCGACGAGATCCGCGAGCTCTACGTGGAGTTTCTGGTCCCACCCCAGCTCACCACGTACCGGAGCCACGCACTTGGCCTCATGACCAGCCTCTTCGGGCAGGAGGGCCCGGGATCTCCCCATGCGGTCCTCACGGAGAAAGGCTGGATCACGTCGCTCACATCCGGATCTGACGGCGCCGAGGATCACACCCTCCTCACCATTCGCATGAACCTCACAGAGGCAGGCCTGGAGCATGTCGACGACGTGGCCGGAGTCTTGCTGCAGTTCGCCCGACTGCTCAACGACCCCGCTACGCTGAAGCCCTATTGGGAGCAACAGCGACGCCTCAGTGGGATGCGCTTCGACAACGCCGAGCAAGCGCGCTCCGCAGCCGTGGCCCGCGGCACCGTACGCGCCATGCACCTCTATCCATCAAGCGAAGTGCTCTCGTTCTGGGCGGAATGGAGTGAATACGACCCGGACCAGGTGGCCGAGCATGTGGCCCGCATCCGCCCCGACAACATGCGCATGTTCGTGACCGCGCCCAACCTTCCGCGCATGGACCAGGTTGAGCCTCGCTACAACGTGGCGTGGGGAATGCACCCCCTCGACCCCGCACTCGTTCAACACTGGAACGAGACGCCCACCGATCCAGTCCTCGCGCTTCCTCCACTCAACCCATTCGTGCCCGAAGACACCTCCCTGCTTGCGGGAAGCGACCCGGAGGCCGTTCCGATCGCCGTCGTGGACACCCCCGGACTGCGGGTCTGGCACCTGCAAGACACCACCTTCGACGTGCCTCGAGCAGCGGTTTCGGCACGGGTGCACCTTCCGGGGCGCGCCGGCACCCTCGAGCATCAGATCCGCATGGTGCTCTGGGCTCGCCTCGTCGACCAGCACCTCGCTTCGATGCTCGACCAGGCCCGGACAGCCGGCGTCCAACCGGTCCTGCAGAGCCAGCAGGACGGAATGGTCCTCGCCGCCCAGGGCTACAGCGACAAGCTCGATGCCATCCTGGCCGCCATGGTACAGGGTGCCCTCGAAGCACCGCTCGACCCCGTCGCCTTCGAAATCTTCCGACGCGATCTGCTCCGTCGATACCGCAACACCACCACCACCCGGCCCATCGACCAGGTGGGCTGGGCCATGTCGGAAGCCTTCAATCCGCGCGACTGGAGCTATGCCGCCGGCGCCGAGTATCTGGAGTCCCTTCGATTCGAAGACCTCGAGTCCTGGCGAGCCGACCTCTTCGAGACCGTCTACATCGAAGTGATGGCACACGGAAACCTATCTGCAGAGACCGCTACCGAGCTCGGGCATCATCTTCAGGCGCACTTCGCGAGCGCTGCGGCCGCCACGCCTGTCTCGGTCGAGATCCGCCGCGTGCCCATCGGCCGTGCGCTGGTGCGAACGGTGGCCGTGGACCACGACGACTCGGCAATTTCCGTGCTGTACCAGGGCGCCGATACCGATCTTGCCGTGCAGGCTCGTTGGCTCATGCTCGGCACGCTGATGAAGACACCCGCATTCACGCAGCTGCGCACTGAGCAGCAGCTCGGCTACTTGGTTTGGGCCCGCTACGACCGCCGCGACCTCGTGCCCGGCCTGTCGCTCAACATCCAGTCTGGCGTGGCGCACCCAGGCACCCTGCTCGAGCGCATCGACGCCTTTCTCCAGGGCTTCGGCCCGTACCTCACCGACCTCTCGACCGAGGAATACGAGACCATCCGCACCGGTCTCATCGCCACGCTCGAAGAAGCCCCCACCTCGCTCGGCCAGCGCACCCGCGACCTGGCCGCCGACCTCGCTCTCGGCGTGACCACCTTTGACCGAAAGGCCCAGATTGTCTCTCTCCTCCGAGACATCGAGAAGGCTGACATCGAAGCCCTCTTCGCTGAAGAGGTCCTCGGCAAGTCGGCCCGACGCATCGTGGTGCAGGCCACCGGCCGGTCGCATGCCGAACACGCAGCGCCCGCCGGAGCATGCGCCACTCCCGACTGTGTGGTGGCTCGGATGGATGCCCCCTTCACGCGAAAGCGGTGAGTCACACGCCCTCGACCTTGAAGCCCAGTACGCCTCATGATCGACCGAACAATCTGCCTGCTCACCCTGTTGCTGCCTG
>CAJWOS010000030.1 GCA_913044235.1 uncultured Pseudomonadota bacterium | reverse complement strand
CTCACCGACTACGAAGAGCTGATCGACTATGCCACCGACCCTCTCGATGAAGACACCGATGATGGCGGCGTGCTTGACGGACAAGAAGTCGAGGTAGACGGCACCGATCCACTCGATCCGAGCGATGATGCGCTCGACACCGATGGCGATGGCATCTCAGATTGGGCGGAAGAAAACGAGTACGACACCGACCCCACCCTCTCGGACACCGACGGCGACGGCCTCGACGATGGCGAAGAGATCGGAATCGGAACCGATCCGACCGACTCCGACACCGACGACGATGGCCTGTTGGATGGCGAAGAGGTCGACGACATCGGCACCGACCCGCTCGATGATGACACCGACGACGACGGGCTGGACGATGGCGAGGAAGTCCTCGATCTGGGCACCGACCCGCTCGATGATGACACCGACGACGACGGCCTGCTCGACGGAGAAGAAGTGGTCGAGTACGGCACCGATCCAACGAGCAACGACACCGATGAAGACGGCCTGCTTGACGGGGAGGAGGTGACTGAACACGGCACCGACCCCGCCGAGAGGGATACCGACGGCGACTGTCTGACCGACGGGGAAGAGGTGCTGGAATACGGCACCGATCCGCTGGACGAGGACAGCGACGGCGATGGCCTGACGGACTGTGAAGAGGTCAACGAGACCGGCACGGACCCGAACAACGGCGATACCGACGACGATGGACTCAGCGACGGCTACGAGACCGACCAGGGAAGTGACCCGCTCGATCCGCTCGACCCCGGTGATGGTGTCGAAGAAGAAGTCGAAGTGGACACTGGTGGCCTCGAAGCGGTCGTGTCGCTGGAGGGCGCCACCAGCGGAAGCTGTGGCTGCGGAAACAGCAAGTCGGCGTGGTTCGTGGGTGGACTCACGTTCCTGATGGCCGGGCTGCGTCGGCGTCGCGAAGACTGAGACCATGGCCGCCCGGGCGGTCCGATGGAGACTCCGTGCGGTGTTCTCCATCGGCGCTTTGGGAGTGGGCGTCGGACCCGGTCGGTCCGGCGCCTGCGCCGCGTTGGCGGAGGCCGCTGCCGACGACCCACCGGAGCTGCGGGTGGGCGCGCGCGCTATAGGTGGGTGACCAGCTCTGTGGCGATCTCTTCCGCGCAGGTCTGGGTGAGCTGTTCGAGCACTTTGCCCATGCGCTTCGGACCGAGCTCGGAGAGCGCATGGATGGCCATCAGCTCGTCGACCGTGTCGAAGGGAATCTGCGCGTCGGGCCCGATGCTGCGGCGGCAGATCTCGGTGGCCCGATACACCACCTTTCCTTGCTTGTTTACGATCGAAGTCCAGGTGTTCATGAACGCAGTGGGCACTCCCGTGGATGCGTCGAGGCCGTAGTTTTCAATCGAAATGATCAGTCGTGAGCGCCCCTTTTCGCCCACCTTGTACGGAAGGGCTTCATTGTCGACGCTCTGGAGAAGGCCGGTCGCCATCGCTGCGCGGGTCTCGGCTGCTGATGTGCCTCGATTGAGCTTCTTTTGGGCCTTCGAGGCGAGCACGATGGTGGCTACCTCACTTGCGGTCTCGATGGCGGCTTCGGTGAGTGTCTCGGGTTCCGCGATGTCTGAGTCGCCTGTTTGCACCGTGGCGATGCCGGGATCTCGAACCACAACCTTCACGTGTCCAAGATCGTCGGCATGCCTCTGGTACCGCTTGTGGCAGCCGGTGCTGGCCAAGAGACCCCCAAAGAGCAGCACGTGTATTGGTCCGGAGTCTCTCATTCGTGGTGGTCCCCCTGAGGTCTGCTGCTCCTATCGAGGGGAGCCCTGTCTGCACACGAAGCACTATCGCTCGATCTCGATGCGTCCGTCGGCGTCTGCGGGCAGCAGCCAGGTGTCCTCGTCACCGTCGGGCCATCGGACGGTGAGCGTGGTGGGCGCGGTGGCTCCGAGACCGAACCATGCTCGTGGCTCCATGGCGCCCCCCCAGCCGGGCTTGCTGGTGATTTCCTGGCGCTGGGCGGTGCCGTCTTCGAACGCAACGGTCACGCGTGCTCCGATCGCTCGTGTGTTGGGGCCCGTCTGCCGGAGTGCCACCATCAACGATCGGTTGGCCAGACAGTCGGTGCGCCAGATGTGGGATGGACCATCCAGGTTGATCACCACCAACTCAGGGTAGCCATCGCCGTCGATGTTGGCGCGAGTCACCCCGCGACCAATGCCGGTGCTGTCCACGCCCAGCTCTCCGGCATGGTTCTCCAGTGAGCCGTCCGCGGCGCCCAGGAGCAGCCGGTCGGGTTGGCGGTCGAGGTCGGGTTCTGGAAAGTCCGAGAGCGGGCCGGAGGATACAAAGATGTCTTGCCAGCCGTCGTTGTTTACGTCGGTCCAGACCGATCCGAAGGTCATGTGGAAGGAGGTGGGCAGGTTCAGGTCGCCCACGCTTCGGCTCACATCCACGAACTCGAAGTTTCCATCATTTTCGAGGAGCTGATCAGACGAGGTGTTGGTGAGGAACAGATCGAAGTCGCCGTCGTTGTCGTAGTCCCCCGAGGAAACGCCCATCGGATTGAAGTTGTCGGTACAAAAGCACGTGCGGGAGCGGTCGTCGAAGCCCCAGTCGCTACCGCTGGCGCCCATGTTTTGCAGGAGGAGGGACGGTCCGGCCATCGCCTGGTCGGCATTGGCCACGAACAGGTCGAGTCGGTCGTCGAGATCCAGGTCGGTCCACACCGCCGACCAGCTCACGCCCTGGCGCTGGGCCGCGGTGAACCAGTCCGACACGGCCACGAAGGTGCCGTCACCGTTGCTGCGGAACAGCTGGTCGAGGTTGGCTTCATCCGTGGCACCGGGAGGCCCCGACCGGTTGATGTACAGATCGAGGTCTCCATCCAGGTCGAAATCACCGAAGGTGGCGTCGGTCTTTTGCGGAACATTGGGCACCGAGTCGAGGCCGCTGCCAACGGAAATGTCGGTGAAGGTCCACTCTCCATCACCAAGGCCGTCGTTGCGCAGCAACCACATCCGCGGGTGGTAGCCGCCTGTCCACACATCCAGGTCGCCGTCCCCGTCGATGTCGCCAAGGGCGATTCCCGTGAGATCGTGTGCGTCCACCAGCACCTGTTGCTCGAAGCGACCGTCGATGTTTCGATGCAGGATCAGTCCGAGTCGTCGATGTCCCACGAGCAGCTCATCGAGGCCGTCTCCATCGAGGTCGAGTGCGGCCACGGGACCGGCTTCTTTCCGGGCGGAGAAGCCGTCCACGGTGTTTACGAGGCCCATGTCGGGAGCGATGTCGGTGTAGGAGAGCGCTGCGGAGGGCTCCGTGCACCAAGGGCCCGCTGGGAGAACTTCCAGACTGTCGGATGGAGGCGTGCTGTCGTCGGTGTCTTCGGTGTCCTCGGTGCCGCCGGAGTCGGTGCCGGGACGGGTATCGTGCCGCGATGCGGTATCGGTTGGGGGCGGGGTGTTGGATGCGCTGTCACTTGCTGTGGCGGTAAATGGATCGTTCGGGTTGTCCGCCGAGCTGCAGGAGAGACTGAGCCACGTGGGGCAAAGCAGGATGAGAGTGGTGCGCGACATAGGACGGGCTATCCCAGCCGATGGGCAGTGGTGGTGGCGTTGGTCGCATCGGTCGGTCTACAGTGTGAACGTTGAGGTGTTGGATGAGTCGTCGTCTTTGGTGGTGTGTCGTTGTGGGTGTGGGTTGTGCTGGCGGGAAGGGCTCCGACGGTGTGTCGGAGGAGGGAACGCTTGGAGGCTCATACGTGGTCACCGGTGGCGATGACGCGCAGGGCTCTCTTGGCGAAACCGGTGATGGTGGCTCGGGCGATAGCTCCTCTGGCGACGGTGGCTCTGGGGATGGTGGCTCGGGCGATGGCTCCTCGGGCGGTGGGGGCTCGGGTGGAGAGAGTGGCACCGATCGAGACGGCGATGGCTATGACAGCTCGGTCGACTGCGACGACGCAGATGCTGACACCTACCCAGGGGCGACCGAGTACTGCGATGGCATCGACACCGACTGTGACGGCTCACTGGACCGCAACGCGGTCGACAAGGTCACGAGCTACGAGGATTCTGATGGCGACGGCTTCGGCAACCCGGACGTGTACCTCTGGGCCTGCAACGTGCCTTCCGACTACGTGCTGAACGACGACGACTGTGACGACACCGATGCGTCGCGCAACCCGGACCTCGGCTGTGACTGGAACGGGTCCTACGTTGGGACCCTCACGCTCACGGCGGTGGTGAGCGGACTGGCCGACACCTGTACCGCACGACTCACAATGGATGTCGACGAGAGCGCCCGGCCTGCAGCCACTGGCGACTCCACGTGTGTGTGGGCGGGACTGGGGGCCAGCTTGATTGGCGATGTCGACTTTGAGATCGACGGTTCGTTTTCGGCAACGGACACCATCGAAGGAGACGTCACGATCGATGGTTTTGGCAGTGAGGCCTGGTCGGGCACCTTTACTTCGCCCGGCAACCTGTACGGCACTGCGTCTGGCAGCGGCACATACTCGGGGCTCGCCTACACATACACAGCCGAGCTCGACCTCAACCGGTAGTCGAGCGGAAGGCCGCATGGGATCCCGGCCTGAGCAGGCCCGTGACGGGCGGTTGTGCGGCATCTTTGTGTCATTGTATGTATTTTAACTGACGGTCTCTCCCCCATCATCCGTTTCGGGTAGTAATGGTGTGTGTGGCGTGTGACAGTGGCGTGTGGCGTGCCTCACAACTGGTCGACATGACAGTTACCAGTCGGGGGGCCGGTGATGGTGCAGCAAGAGCTGGAAGGCACTGATGGATGGGTTCATCTGATGGACATGGGGGGGCATGAGGTCATCATGGGTCCTCTCCAGGAGCGCCTTCAGGTGAGCTTTTTCGACCACGGCGTAATCTTGCGGCGCAAGGGCTTTGTCGGGTCTACCTATGGGGCCTACGAGGCGTCCTACGCCTATTCACAGGTCCAGGAGGCACCCTCTGGCGGAGGGGTATGGATTTCCGACCCCCGGATGGAGCGCCCCGCCCACCACATCGTTGGGTCGGGTGGCCGCTTGCTTCGTCTGATTCTGGGACTTCTCGATGATGACCGCAGCGGTGGTGTGGTTGCTGCACCGGGGAGTGCCACGACGCGATTTGGTCTGCTGATCCGGGGGATGGTAGTGGGGGGGCCGCATGGCATCCTCCTGGTTCCCAACGGGCTCTATGGGCTCCTGCCGGGTGGGCTCCTGCGTCTGGATCTCGACGAGGTTGCCTCTGTGCTCGATGAGGGCGACGCCCTGGTGCTGCACACCACGAGCTCGCGGCTCAACACGCTGCGCCTGATGCGCGACGACCTCTCGATGCCTCGTTTCGCTACATGGTGGGCGCGCATGATTCGCGGCGCGGCACCCGAAATGTCGCCTGGGCAGGTGTTGCCGGTGCTTTGGTGGCAACAGTCCGAGAAGCTGCAACAGGGCTGTGTGCGGCTCGTGAATGGAGGCATCCGACTGGAGTCGGATGATGAAACCTCCGAGCTGGCCAGCTCCGGTCTGCTGACCTTCCTGCTGCCATCGAGGGATACCGGGACCCACCAGCACACGATTCGAATGCAGGTACGTGGGCGCGAACATGAGCTTTGGATGCTTGGCGGTGATGACCACAAGGATGTCTTGCTGCGGCATCTTCGCGAGGTCAGTCACACGGCCTGGCCCGATGACTTTGATGGCGGAAAGTGGGATGCGTGCGATGGTAGCTGGTCGAGTGCACGCATTCGCGAGCCGGGGAAGGCTGAGATCGTACTCCGGAGCGTACGGGTCGAGCGAACGGCCATGGGTCTCCTCGTTCGCCACGAGCATGCACCGGATGTGAGCCTGCTGGCGCCACAAATCCGCCGACGAATCTTCCTCGAACTGATCCAGCCGCGTCGGCGTCTGCGCATGCGGGTGGTGCATCGAGGAGTGCGTCGTGAGCGCGAGGACCGCGACTCACCCGAGTCGTTCAGCCACAAGCTGATGCCCCTGGGTTCGGGGCCGGAGGTGCTCTCATCTCGCCGGGTTTACTACCGAGTGGAGGCCAGCACTCCAGTCATTGTGCAGCTGTTCGACCCCGCCCGGTCTCGTCCGATCCGCAGTGAGCTGGTCGACCTCAGTGCGACCGGGATCCGCGTGCGGGTCTTCGAGGCATACACGCCCAGCGAAGACCTGATCCAGGTGCGGATTGCGTCGGGGGCTCATCGAAAGCTGAAGCTCCAAGGCGAGATCCTCCATGCGAGCAGACACCAAGCCGGAACGGATGTGGGTATCCGGTTCGCGAAGCTCAATGAAAACGTGCGCTCTGTGATTCAGCGGGAGGTGCTTCGTCTTGAGCGTGAAGCGCTTCACCGTCCGGCTGAGCAGGAGTTGATGGAGGACGGAGCATTGCGGATTCGTCCGACGGAACCATTCTTCGAGGAGCCGACCCTCGACTACACGTGAGCGTGTCGCTTGCGGCGATCCATGCGGTCGGTCGACCGTCGCCATTGAACAACACGTCGAGCCGGCCCTCATGCTCAGCCGAGTCCTCGGTTGGGGGATCGCACCAGACCAGTGTGGTCTGGACTCCCGCAGCTAGGTCACACGGTTGCCTACGGGACATCGTGTCTCCGGGGCAGAGAGTGCCGGGAGCACCCACGGTATCCGTGGGTGAAACCCACAGCGAGCAGGCAGTCGAGGTCGCGTTGCGCAGGGGGGATGTAGTAGGGTCTGGTCGGTCGTTGGAGCGGTTTTTCGTCTCCGATGCGTCTGGAGAATTTGGGATGAATCGCTTGTACGTCGCCGCCGTGCTGTCCTTGTTGCTCAGCGGGATCGGGTGTGGTGCCGACAACGCTTCAAAGCCTTCGAGCGCTTCGACCGACTCGGGTGAGGGAGCATCCTCACTGCTGGAGACCTGCCTGCCCACGCCGGTCTTGCCGGGGACTTGTGGAAGTGCCCCCGTGGCACGGGCAAGCTTGATTCCAGGCCCTGGTGACCCCGGATTCGACGCCGAGCTGGATGCCAAGGCCCGTCGCATCGACCGGGTCTTTCATGCCTTCCACGTGCGGGGCACTGGCCTGAATGCGGACCTCTCAGTCGTGGACACACCCGAAGCGCGCAGCCTCATCACGCAGTGGGTGGAGGAAGACGACGGCTGGGACTTCGAGGCATGGTCCGGTGTTGCGACGACCGACGTGGTGGACAACTGGGCAAAGGTGGCGGGAGCCTACGGGGGTGTGGGAGTGGCGGCGGATGCCTACCGATATGGCGCTTTGCGTGACGAGGGAGCGGCCTGCAGTGAGGTCGCTGTGGCGCGAGAGCAGCTGCTTCGTTCCCTATCCGGACTGCATGTGGCTGTGGCCATCACCGGCACCCCCGGCGTCATCGCACGTGGGTTCGCGAGTCGGGACAACCCAGGGTACGGCCAGGTGGTGGAGACCACGCCGTTGTTTGATGATGCGGGAAACCCCCTGCCGGAGGAAAAGAACAACGGTACTTGGCGCGAGGATGTCTCTGGAGACTACCCGAACCTCGTCTGGGAAGATTCCTGCTCACGAGACATGTTGGTGGGCTGGGCAGCAGGCTTTGGCGCCGCATGGGAAGTCATTCGCAGCGACCCCGACATCCCGGACTCGGTGCGTTCCACTCTTGCGACCGACGCAGCTGCCATCGCAGCGTCTCTGTCAACGGTGCAGAGCAGTGGATACGACCTGGAGATCATGGACGCCGATGGCCGCATGACCTACCACGGGCTGCTGCACGAAAACTCGGTGGATCGCTACTACGTAGACACGTTTGAAAATGGTCCGAATGCGTTGATGGCACTGGGAATCGTGGGTGCGCTCGCCATCGCTGCCGAAGACGAGACCGCGCTATCGTATGTATTGGACACCCTTGGCGATACGCGGGAGCTGCCTCGGATTGCCGAGGAGTCGGCAGAGATCATTGACTTTGGGCCCGGCTCCAATTTCTCGGGCTACAACATGGGCTTCTTGGGGGGCTGGCTGTCCCAGCGATTTGTCTGCGATGACGCGGTGCGTGCCCAGGTGGTCGCAGGGGTCGACCAGGGAATGTACGAGCGTCCGGGTGAAGAGCGACAACCCGCCGAGCAGAGTCAGGCGCTGTACCACCTCGTGGCGCTGCAGGCGCGGTCGAGCACATCGCTGTGGAGTGGTGACGGAGTGGTCGACGACGCCGTCCTTGATAGGGTTCTGGCCGATCTTCGAGGATTTTCCGATGCGCCGTACTTTCCCGAGAGCCGGGTGAACTGCGACGAAGTGGAGATTGAAGCGGGCGTGTGCACCGCTTTAGATGGCTCTACGCTGCACCTTCTGGGCGAGGCGGGGTGGAACGACACTCTGATCGCTGAGGAGCCCCTGCCCATGTCGATCCGGCCAGCCTCGAACTACCACTGGCGGTCGAATCCATACCAGGTCAATGGCGACGCAGGTGCGACAGCGTTCCTCGGGGCGGTCGACTTTCGGTTTGTGTACTGGATGGGGCGCTTCATCGAGCGCTGACCCAGGCCCCAGGGGCGCTCCGGCAGTCAGGAGAACCGGCGGCAGTGGGGACGAATGCCGCTGTGGAGCGGGGTGGGTCTGACCGGGAGCGACAATGTTGCGACAGAGGAAGACTTTGCGCTTCTGTGGAACGGAACTAAGTGAACAATGTTCACGGAGTTTCGATGAATATGACCGACAGTCCGAAGCCTTCTTCCTGGCTGCAGATCATGGCAAAGTACACCCTTTGGCCAATGGTGCTTTTGATCAGCATCGTATTCGTGAGAATGGCGATTCTCGACGGTTGGTCCGAGGCGGTTGTGATGGGGGTCCTTGCAATGGGCTGTCTTTCGCTCTGTCACGGACTCGAGGCGGTGCTTCCGTTCGAGGGTCGTCCTCGGGATCGGAAAGAAGATCGACTGGACTATCTGAATGTCTTCATGACAGAGCTTTTCGCGCAGGGGCTGTTTCGTGGAGTGATCTTCTTGAGCGGCGTCGTGCTTGGCACGGCCCTCTCCCGTCGCCCGGAGCTGGGCCTCTGGCAGGCCGCAGGACTGGACCAGCTGCCCTGGGTTGTCGAATTTATGCTGGCGATGGTCTTGATCGACCTTCCGCTGTACTGGCAGCATCGCTGGATGCACACGCTCCGCGGGCTCTGGAGTGTACACACTGTTCACCATTCATCGCAGCGCCTCGCTGCAATCTCGGGGATCCGGAACCATCTCCTGTCGCCGTTGATGACCGCGTCGGTGTCGCTGGCCTTTGGAGCGCTCGGTCCGTCGGTCGATCTCTTCGTTGCTGTGCACGCCTGGATTGTGGTGAAGGGTTGGCTGCAGCATGCCAACATCGACCTGCGCACCCCAGGCTTCGATCTGCTGTTTCCCACGCCGCGGCTGCACCGTTTTCACCACAGTCGTGACCCGGCCGAGTCCGCTCGTAATTTTGGGATTCTGACGACCGTGTGGGACCACATGCCTTGGCATCGCTTTCCGTTCCTGGGCCGATTCATGGCCTTCCAGCATGCCACCTGGTTCGCCCCACAGGGACGGCTGGCACCGGCTGGCTACGGGTCCGACCTGGCCGATTGTGGCGCCGAAGAGAGCGCGCTGGCCACTTGGTGGCGGCATACGAAGCACCCTGTGGCGGTATGGCGCGAGCTCCCGTGGGTTCCGCGAATGGTGCGTTCGATGGGTTGGCCTGTGGGCGTCGTGGGCGCGGTGTTGCTGGCGCACCGACTGGTGGTGGTGGGGCTCGGCCCCGGTCTCGTGGCGGCCGTCGTGGCGGCGCTGGGAGTCGCTTGGGCGGGAGCCTTGCAGTGGCTTCACCCCATGGACTCCCATGGACACGCATCGCACCCTGAGCAGGATGGCGGCTGGACCCTCGATCTACTGCACTTGGGTCTCAGCGAGGGCGTGGGGCATGCCGTAGCGCAAGCAGGACTCTCGCTGGCCGGTCTGTGGTTGGCGGGAATGGTCACCATGGATGGTGGCCTCGTTCCCTGGACGCTCCTCGGGCTGGATGGGCTTCCCCTTCTGGTCCAGCTTGCCATGGCCATGCTGTTGCTGGACCTGGGGCTGTACTGGCAGCACCGTCTGTTCCATGAAATCCCGCCCCTCTGGGAGACCCACCAGGTGCACCATGCCGTTCGCAGCTACGGACCCACGCGCGCCGCTCGGCACCATCCGCTGAGTCCGATCGTGACCACGGCGGTGTGGATGGGCTTCGCGCTCTTGGGTGCCCCCGTGGAGGTGTTTGCCATGGCCCAGGCCTTTGCTGCCACCAACGGAGCGATGCAGCATTGCGGGGCCGACCTCCGCATCGGCCGACTCGATGCAGTCTTCGCCGGCCCGTCTACACACCGCTGGCACCACGCACGCGACCTACACGATCGAAACTTTGGCCCCAACCTCACGGTCTGGGACCAGGTGCCCTGGCATCGACTGCCCCTCGTGGGCTCGCTGCTCAGAATCCAGCACACCACATTCTTCCGTGGAGCGGAGCCGGGACCGGCGCGGATCGGTCTTGAGGAGCCCCTCGTGTCGTCTTCGGAGTCCGCATTGGTCAACTGGTTCCACCAGGTGGTGAATCCTTTTCGTCCACTTGTGCTCGGTGCGATCCGGTGGCTGTCCTTTCCTGTTCTGGTGGGCGGTGTGGGTATGGGAGCGTTCGTTGCGATTGCTCGGTCGGTTCCCGTTCCTCTGGTTGTACTGCTGGCCCTTTTGGGTGTGGTTTTGGTGAACGTTGGTCTGGAGCGAGTGATTCCCTTTCGCGAGAGCTGGGCCTCGGACCGGGCGGAAACCCAGACTGACCTGGTTCACTTGTTCCTCTCTGGACTGGCTCCCCATGTGATCGTAGCCGCGCTGATTTCCCTCGGAGCGGGTATTTCAGGCGTTGGGCTGGCCTCGGTCGTGGGCAACATGGGTCTCTGGCATCGCCTCGGGCTGACGGGCCTGCCGGTCGTGGCTCAGGTGTGCCTCACGGTGGTCCTGCTCGACTTCTGTCTGTACTGGCACCACCGCGTGATGCACGAGGTGCCCTTCCTCTGGCCGATTCATGAGGTGCATCACGCGCCGGAAACGATGACGGGCACCCGAGTGCTTCGCAACCATCCGGTGGGACCGCTCCTCACCAACCTATTTGTGGTGGTTTTGGGAGCATTGGGGATGGAGCCCACCGTCTTCGTGGCGGCCCAGGCCATCAGTCTCACGGTGGGAATCCTTCAGCATTCAAACGCCGATCTTCGCCTCGGTTGGCTCGATCAGGTGTTTTGCGGTCCCCGGATGCACCGCTGGCATCACAGCGCAGCCGAGGCGGAGTGGGACCACAACTTTGGCAGCATCACCACCCTGTGGGACCGGGTGCCTTGGCACTGGACACCGCTTCGCCCGCTGCTTCGGTTGCGTCGGGTGAGCCTCCTGCTTCCCCGCGACCGGGTGGCTCCCGATGCGCTCGGAATCACGGAGCCCATTCATGTGGAGAGCTACCATCCGCCCGTGCTGCGCTGGCTTCGGCACGCACGGCATCCGTTTCGTCGCGCGGCCTGAGTCAAGCGGTGCGGCGGCTGCGCTCTGCCACCTCACTCACCACCATGTCGAGCACCTCACCGTGGGAGACCTCAAGGGCCTCGGCACGGTTAAGGAGGGCTTCGACGTCGTCTTGGAGCAGGTCTTTGGCCGCCCGCGCGGTCTGAGCCACACGATAGGCATCGCCCCGCCGTCGGGTCAGGACACGCTCCTCCTCCAGGAGCCGGTAGGCCTTGCCCACAGTGTGGAGGTTCACTCGGAGCTCTGCGGCCGCCGCCCGGAGCGAAGGAACGGCATCCCCCACGGAATAGGCGCCAGACGCGATGTCTTCTTTGAGAGCAACGGCGACCTGAAGGTACAGAGGCAGGCCAGATGAAGGGTCAATGGAACGCATGGTTCACCGGTATTGCATTGGGGGAATGAACGGGTATTCTATGCCAATAGAATACGCCATGCAATGGCCGCTATCGGGATGTTTTGCATAGTGGAGCTGTGCAACGGGTCGCCGGATCGTCGACGCCTCTCCGCCATCGAACCATCTCCAGTACGCATCGGTTGTGGTGGTGCCGGAACCCTGAACAGCGTTATCACTCGGGTATGGCACCCGGAACCACAAGGGCGGAACGCCGTCGCGCCCGCACCGAGGCAATCCTCGATGCAGCGATGGCCATATTGCTGGAGGAGGGGTCGCAGGCCCTGACGATGCGTCGGCTTGCGAAAGAGCTGACCATCACGCCGGGCGCGATGTATCGCTACTTCGATGGAAAAGACGCGATTCTCGCCGGGTTGGGGCAGCGCACACTCGGTCGGTACGCGCGCGAGCTCAATGTGCGGGAAGCCGCCGCGCGGCAGTCCGCGGTCGACCTCGACCCCATGTCCGGCTCGCTGTATGTGCTGGTGGCCCGGGTCTGGCACTACTTCGTGCTGTCGCTCGAAGACCCTGCGGGATGGCGACTCGTCAACCTGTTCCTCGTGGCGCCGGGGCAGCTGGTGGAAGACGACCAGCATGCACGGTTCATGGCCCTTGTTTCTGTGCAGCTACAGCGGGTTGCTGCGCTCGCAGACGAAGCGGTGGCATCGGGCGCGCTCTTGCCTGGACGGGGACTGGAGCGGGCACTCGCGCTGTTCGCCACCCTCAACGGGCACCTGCAGTTTCAAAAGCTCGCCCGGACCTCGGGCCTCGGCTTTGAGCCCACGCACACGGTGCGGGTGGGGTTGGAAGGGCTCCTTGCGGGGTGGGGTGCACCGGCCGACACGCATGCGAAGGCGTGGGCGCACCTCGACAACGAATTCCAGGCGGAAACCGGCGCCCCCGAGAGCTGAATCAAGGGTGCCCGATGTGCTCAGCGATCGGCTTGTGCTTGGAGGGCTCGTAGCACGGGCGCCTCCAGCACGGTGGCCAAAGCAGCGTGTCCTTCGGGTGAGAAGTGCACGGGGTCAATGAACAACGCTCGGTTTGGAATGTCGAAGGTGGGGTCTTTGGGAAGCGCGTCGAACGGGTCTACGAGGGTCACGTGCGGAAATTGTTGCGCCACGGTGCGCACGAGCGTCTCCGTGGCAGTGGGCGCCCGTACACAGGCGGGATCCTGGTCTTTCAGGTGCCGGAGAATGTCGATCGCTGCGGCGGGATCAGCCTTGGTGATCGCGCGCGCTTTATCGAAGTAGTCTGGTGGGCAGTGGCCGGGCTCGCAGGGCGCCGACTGGGGCCATGATGTGAGATCGGAGACAGGCACCACCAAGACAAGCGGCTGCTGGCGACGCTGGGTGATCCAAGCGATGCGCTCTAGGTTTCGTCCGAATGCTCGAATGGTGATTTTACGACGAAGGGGGTCGAGTGGCTGTATTTCGTCTGCCTTGGGTTTCATGAACGGCCGCGTCCGTCGGTCGGTACCGGTGCGTGGCACGAGCAGGCGAGACAGCTGGCTGAACAGCTGCAGGTGGGACAGGCCACCATATGCGTAGGCGTACAGGGCGGATGGCAGGGTGCCGTATCGGCTCTCGAAGACGGCGTTCCCCAGGTCATTGTGTCCGGTATAGACCACCAAGGCGTCGAAATCGACGGTCTCGAGGGCTTCGGTGATCTCGAGGAGGTCGTAGCTGTCGAGCCCGGGGGCGCCCAAGTTTACCACGTCGACGCCGAGCCGGTTCGCCAACAGGCCGGGGAGCTCTTCCTCGGGCGGCAGGCCGGGGGTGCCTTCGTGGATCGAACTGCCCCCGAGAACCCCGACTCTTGGGCCTTCGTGGACTTGGGGAAACGCAGGAAGAGGCTGTTCTCCGTAGCGTCGGTGCACTTCCCCATCCACGATGTCGAGGAACCCGTCGTGCGCTCCCAGTGCGCCATACACTTGCACCGGATTGGGGGCGGGTCCCCACATCCATCGCAGCACCCCCTCGACGGTCCCCAGAATCACTGCCGCCACGAGCAGGCCCATCACCGCGCGCTTTGTGAGGGATGGATGGGAAGGAGACATATGCGGTCCGATGCAGGGGGCTGCCGGCAACGTATGCCATGGCGCCCTCGTCGGGAGTGTCTTCGCTACTCGGGACGCTGGTAGACCCATAGCTGGAAGTTCAGCTTCGATGAGACATACGACCATCCGTCTGTTTTTGCGACCAGCTCGTCGATGCGGACCTTCTCGCGCGTCTGTGGTGCTCGGAGCGTCTGTGAAGGACTCACCGAGAGCCAGCGCGGGCGGCTTCCGGACAGGTTTCGGTCGGTCACCCACTGCAGGCAGAGGTCGGCCGATGGATTCATGACAGGGCGCCGAAGGTACAGATGCTCGGGCAACAACGCGGAGTTGACGGCGTGTCCAGAACAGTCGAGGTACTGCTCCCCATCGGGAATGGTGTCTCGCACTATCTGTGCATCGCGGGCCCACTCCGCACTGGACCAGTCGCCGCGGGTGCGCTGGGTGATGGAGTCGCGTTCGTAGGGATCGAGCAGCCAGGCGGCGCCGCTGAGGACCAGACACACCACCAGCTTGAGCATCCAGCCCGCCCACCCCGACTGGAGCATCCCCGCGAGACGCGTGGTTGCGACCGGCACAACGACCGCAAGTGGCACTGCAAACTGCAGGATGTAGCGGTGAGGCATTGGGGTGGCGGCGGCGAAGAGCAGCCAAGTGACCCCGGCCAGAGCCCCCATCGCGAGCGCCTCACGGCGACCACGAAGAGGTCCACCCACCCACCAGAGTACAGCGCAGATGAGCACCCAGGCCGCGGGAAACAGTGTGGTGCCGGGTCCGATGGTGCGAGAGTTGTAGCGCAGCACCTCCCGGGCACATCGGGTGGTGTAGAAGCTGGCTTGCAGGGTCTGGTCTGCCTGGATGTGGGTACAGGCGGCCACAAGGTTTTGGTCTCGTTCGATGCTCAGCCACCGATGCACGACCGCCTGCTGGATGGAGCGCTTTTCCGCCAGGGAGAGCGCATTGGGGGCGCGGTGTCCCAGCGAATGGTCGATGGCGGGCGGAACCGCTGCAACCGCCACGACCAGACCGAGAACCAGAGGCCAGTGGCGTGCCTTCCGGAGCAGGCCGAGGGCCAGGAGTCCCAAGACCATCGGGAGCACCAGCAGGCCACGGTCTTCCACAGAGAGAGCGAGAATGGTTGCGAGACCTGCAGCCAGGGCGGTCCAGCGGAGCCCATGCACAGCGTACGCGGCAGCAAGGGCCAGCGCGAGGGCCGTTCCCGCGGCGAGCAGGGGGTAGCCAGTGGCCCAATGTGCCGCATTCTGGACCAGCGGCGAGGCGCCCACAGCAAATGCGGCCAGTCCGCCGGCCGCCGGACCTCCCAACACACGGGCCAGGAGACCGCCGGCCATGATCATCACGACCACGGCAACCGAGCTCAGGATGATGCTGGCATCGGCGTAGCCCATAGACTCGCCGAGACTCCCGACCAGGAAGCCGAAGAGGGGCTTTCGAAAGCCGTCCATACGCTCGAAGTGACCATGGGCCACAAACCAGGCATTGTTGAGCCAGGAGTCCCAGTGGTAGCCCGCCACAGTCTGGTCCAGCACGAACAGCTCTCCGCGCAGCCAGCCAAGGAACAGGCCCAGGGCCCCGCCCACCATCAGGGGCAGCTCCCACAGAAGCCGCCGGAGGCCAGTCGGCGAGGTGCCTTTGGTGTCGGGGTTTCGTGACAGAAGAGCCAGGGCAGGAGCTCCGTGGGCGGGCGATGGTCTGGTGGAGCCGAGAATCGGTGAGGAGCGGCCACTATCGTTTGTGGCTCTCACGAATGCAACGGGCGGCGGTCGAGAGGGCCTGTATGCAGGGTTGGATCTATTCGTGCCAGCCCGACTCGGAAGCGTGAACGAGGAGCTCCCAGGTGACCAATCTGGCATGCAAGCTGAGATCCAAACACATTGACTTGGATCCAAAAAGCCGATGATTCCGACGTCTTTCGCAGGTCTTCGGAGAGGACACCGCTCGGTTACCGACGGTTCGGACATGGACCGGTAGAAGGGGATGTGCCGGATCGTCTATCGTGAAGGCTCGGCAACCTCTGACTTCACCGGGAATCGTCGATGACTACTCCTCTGATCACGCTCCTGCTTTCTCAGGCAGCATCTGCCGCGCCGATTCGCATCGCGGTGGAATCGGGGGACTCTCAGTCCTCGGCAACGGATCTGGCTGCCCAGTTCAACGACGATACCTACTACGACTTCGATGCAACGGTGGTGAAGGCCACCGACATCGACTCTGCTTCTGAGCTGGCGGCATACGACGTCGTCGTGCTCGGTGACTCCGGCTTTGACAGCACGGACTGGACGTCGGCGATGGCCAACGCCCTTGCGACCTGGACCAATGCGGGAAACGGGGGCGTGCTCACCGTTGGCTGGGGCGACTGGGTCACCGGTCCGGGGTCTTCGGTGCTCACCACGATCGACAACCTCCAGCCCATCGATGCCTACACCTTCCACTACGCCTGGGGCATCAGCAGTGGCATCGCGATCTCGTCCACGAGTCACCCGGTCACGAGCGGCCTTGCCGGCACCACGATCCCGGGCAACGCCGCCTACGTGGAAGCATCTCCATCGAGCTGTGATGCCACCAACTGCCAAGTCCTCGGCACTATCACCGGCGGAAGCACCATCAACAGCGCCACAAACGCCGTGGTGGTGGGCGAGTACGGGAGTGGACGCATCGTCTACCTGGGCCAGTTGTTCATGGCGAACGGCTCCTACTACAGCAACACCGGGCTCCGCAGCGGCACGGCAGACCGCCTGATTGAGCAGGCTGCGGCCTGGATCGCAGATGGCGTAGACAGTGATGGCGACGGTATTTCCGACGGGTCGGATAACTGCCCGAACGTCTACAACCCATCGCAGGCCGACTCCGACGGGGATGGGGTCGGGGATGCCTGTGATGCGTGCGACGGGGACGATGCGTACGGCGATGCAGACGGCGACCTCGAGTGTGCCGACATCGACTGCGACGACACCAATGCCGCCATCAATACCTCTGCCACCGAGATCTGCGATTTCCTCGATAACAACTGTGATGGAACCATTGACGAGGACTCGGCCACGGGTGTGTTGACCTGGTACGCAGACAGCGACAGTGATGGCTACGGAAACGCCGTGTCCACCGACATCGACTGCTGGCAGCCCACCGGGTTCGTGTCCGACAACACCGACTGCGACGACACCGTGGCCACCATCAACCCAGGTGCGGTCGAGTACTGCAACGGCGTCGACGACAACTGTGATGGCACCGTCGATGAAGACACGGCCTCCGGTGCCTCGACCTGGTACCGCGATGCGGACAGCGACGGCTATGGCAACGCTTCGGTCTCCGATGTCGAGTGCTATCAGCCCTCTGGATATGTTCTCGACAACACCGACTGCGACGACACGTTGGCCAGCACGAATCCAGGTGCAGACGAGTACTGCAACGCGGTGGACGACGACTGCGATGGCGACATCGACGAAGACACGGCGGTGGATGTGGTCACTTGGTACCGAGACAGCGACAGCGATGGCTATGGGGTGTCGTCGGTCACCGACATCGACTGTGACCAGCCGACCGGATTCGTGTCCGACAACACCGACTGCGACGACGCAGACCCTGCCGTCAATCCAGGCGCCTTGGAGTACTGCAACACATACGACGACGACTGCGACGGTGACATCGACGAGGACTCTTCAGTCGATGTGGTGACCTGGTACCGCGATGCCGACGGCGACAGCTATGGAAACGCCCTGGAGTCGGACATCGATTGCAGTCAGCCGGCGGGGATGGTCGAAGACGACCGCGACTGCGACGACTCTGACCCGTCAGTCTACCCAGGCGCGCCGGAAGTCGCCTACGACGAGATCGATCAGGACTGCGACGGTTCCGATCTCTGCGACGTGGACGAAGACTCGTACGACGCGGTGGAGTGCGGCGGTGACGACTGCGACGACGAGGACGGCGACATCCATGTCGATGCGGCAGAGGTCTGGTACGACGGCGTGGATCAGGACTGCGACGATGCCTCCGACTATGATGCCGACTCCGATGGCTTCGACTCCGAGACCTGGGGAGGCGAAGACTGCGACGACGCCGACCCCGACGTCTATCCAGGAGCTCCGGACGAGCCTTACGATGGTATGGTCATGGACTGTAACGAGGCCGATGAGTACGACGCGGACGGCGATGGACACAACTCGATCGACTACGGTGGCGACGACTGCGACGACGCCAACTCGGACACCAACCCCGAGGCTTCCGAGACCTGGTACGACGGCGTCGACGACGACTGCGATGGCAACGATGACGACCAGGACCTCGATGGATACGGGTATGACGACGACTGCGACGACCTCGATGCGAACAGCTTTCCTGGCGCGGAGGGCCTCGACGAAGACTGCAACGCCGTGGAGCTGAATGCCGACGGGCTGAACACCGACTCCGGGATGCTCGGAGCCCAGCTTGACGGTGCCACCGGTGGTGGCGGCCTGGGCGGATGTGCCGGTACGAAGACGGCTGCAGCGCTCGGCTTTTTCTCGCTGTTGATTCCGTTGATGCGCCGCCGGCGACGCGAAGAACGCTGAAGATCAGCGCTATCGGACGGGTGGTAACCGTCTCAATCCGGTCGCTTGGTTCCAGAGGCGACGGTCTCGTCCGATGATCGATGGATCGGGTCTGTGTTCGTGGATGCCGCAGGTGGTCGCAGTCGCTTGGCTGCGGCTGCCTCGACATATGTACGACTGGGGGAGCTCGGCGGCACGCAGCATCGGCGTTTCGCGGCTCGAGGTGGCTGGAGCCCTGGTCGAGTGGGGGTTCACGTGCTCCCCCGAGCCGCTGCGTTTCGGACTGTTCGACGTTTCCCTTCCGGGCCCAGCGGCGCGGTAGTCCGCCCGCAAGTCCGATGTGCCAGGCCGGGGGCAGGTCTGCTGCCCGGGGTGAGGCGAAATCCGCTACGATTGAGCCTGAGCCTGGAGTGTTTCGATGCGGTCACTGGTCCCTTTCTACTTGGCATCGTGCCTGTTGCCCGGTTGCTTGATGGGTGGACAGGAAGGGGAAGACTACACTGCGAAGACCACCCTGGATGCCGGCGAAGACATGGATGGCGGCGGAGGCGGAGGCGAAGGCGAAGGCGAAGGCGAAGGCGAGGGCGAGGGCGAGGGCGAGGGCGAGGGCGAAGGCGAGGGCGAATACACGCGTGCGGAGCTGGGCTTCTCGACGCAGCAGATTGTGACCCGGAATGGGGAGACCGGCGATGCTTGCGGAGCGCGGTACACCGGGAGCTCACTGGAGGCCGTGTCGTGCCCTGACTGCGACTGGGCCTTTTCCTTTGCCGTCACGCCTGTGGAGGAAGAAGTCGGATGTCCGTCTCTGGACTTCTCGGAAGCGCCGGCCTTTGGTGTGGGTACATACGGCGACTACGGAACCTTCCTGTTCCTGCAAGTGGACGAAGGATCCTGGACTGCGCTTGGCAGCGTAACGGTCGACGGCGACGGCTTCTCGGGTCGGATCTACGAAGCCTACGGCATGTACGAGCAGTATGATGTGATCTACGAGTATCTTCGATACACCGATGTTTCGGGCACCGCGTATCGGTGAGGGTACGCAGCCGGCCCGCCTTTGGTTGGCAAGCGACAAAACACTTCGGTAAGGGGCGTTGGAGCCCCTGCACCAAGGATGGCCGATTCGTTGACTCTTCCCTCGGCATCGGTGTCGCTCGGTCGTCGGGTGTCGGTGTGGTGCCTCACAATGTACTGCGGCTTCCTGGTTGTGATGGGGTTGCCGGTGGAGCTTGGTCCCCGAGCGTTGCACGCGGTCACGACCCCAGTCCGCGATGTGCTCGACGACTATGGGTACAATCCGTGGCACTTCGTGTTTCCGGGGCGCCGCGGACTGAACAAGCGGCGAAACTTTGCCGTTCGCTACACGGGCATCACATCGCAAGGAGAGCGAGTGGTGCTGCACGAAGCGCCTCCCGGACTCACCGGTCCAGCCATGCGCATCCTCGACGATGCCCGCACCACAGCGTCGATCAAGATTTTTGGTCTCACGGAGGGCGGGGCATTGATGTTGCGTCGCAGTGACGAGCGCTGGGCCCTGACTGTAGAGCGCATTCGTCGGCAGGGAACCCCAAAGCGCTCGGTTCTCGGGTTCTGCTCCAGCGACACGCTCAATGGTGGCCGCGACCTGAGCGCGGTCGAGCTGGACCTCTTCGCGGCAGGCATCGCCTACGAGAGCGGTGAACAGTATGGTCGCGGCGTCCGGTTGCTGCGGGCGAACTGCGACGCCCAGACGGTGTCGCCTCTGGACGGCGATGCAGACAACCGACCCGAGTGGCCGGGAGTCGAGTGGCTGGCGGTGCCATGACCCGAGACACGGCTCCAGCCCGCATCGAGGCCCGTCTGACCGAGTGGTTCTTCGCCGAAGCGTCGATCACACCGCTCGTCGTGGTGCGGGTCGGTCTGGGGCTTGTCGCGTTCTGGTCGACCGTTGGCTACCTGCCCCACATGGAGTGGCTGTGGGGAGAGCATGGATTCCTGGCGGAGTCGCTGGTCAGCTACCGAACGCATCCCCTTCGATTTCATACGGATGCGGTCTTCGGTGCCATTGTGGTCTCTTCCGCCTGTCTCACCATTGGACTTGCCACCCGTCTGTCCGGCCTCATCGCCGCGGTCTCGATGGCGGTGCTGGGGTCGTCTGGCTACGCCCATACGTGGGGATGGGGAACCGTGATGCCAGCGGTGCTGGTCATCATCGCGCTCTCGCCGGCGCGCAATGGATGGTCGGTGGATGCTTGGTGGGCGGCTCGCCGTGGGGCATGGTTGCCGCTGGTGGCGCCAAGGTGGGCGCTGCGCCTCCTGCAGGTACACGTGGCTGTCGTGTACCTCTCGGCGAGCTGGCATCGGGTCAATGACCGCGGCTGGATTCATGGTGAGATGGTCTATGCGGCCTTCGCAAACGGCATGTACTCCCGCTACCCATACGTAGACCCCCAGCCATTCAAGCCAGTCTTTCGCGTGTTGAGCTACATCACGGAGTGGCTGGAGGTCACTGCACCAGTGGCGCTGTGGTGGCGGCCCACGCGGATGGTCTATGTTTTCGCCCTGATGGGGCTGCACCTCGGGCTTGAGGTCTCTGCGATCGTGGGGTGGTGGCAGCCGATGATGATCGTGCTTTTGGTGGTATTTCTTCCTCCGAGATGGATCCGTCGACTATTGCCCAGCGCCATGCAGCCGGCCGATGGACCACCAGATCTGCCGGAGCGTTGAAAGATCCTGGCGTCGTCTGTCTCAGAGAGACGGGAACACAGCCAAGCGCGCCCTGGACATCCATCGGAGGCGGCAGTGGATGCCGCGGATATCAATGGACAAACTGTATCCATAGTATATACAAAGGGGCATGGCGATGCGCGACTTCGCACGACGCTACACTGAACCCGCTCCTGGGAAAGACCCATGAACCGCTCCGTTGTACTGTTGGCCGTTGCACTGGGGTGTGCGACCACCCATCCGCCCGAGGCCTCGGCCAAGGAGACTG
This sequence comes from uncultured Pseudomonadota bacterium, assembly GCA_913044235.1. Lineage (GTDB taxonomy): Bacteria > Myxococcota_A > UBA796 > UBA796 > UBA2385 > CAJWOS01. The sequence continues at coordinate 3,077 of CAJWOS010000030.1, read as the reverse complement.
TTGTGCTGTCCGATCTTCAACTCACCCGCCTCGATGGAACCAAGCTGCCGGAGTCTGCGCTTGCAGGCAAGGCGGTCCTGTTCGTAAACGTGGCCAGCGCATGCGGCTACACACGTCAATATGAAGGCCTTCAGGCGCTGTATGAAGCCCGCAAAGACGATGGACTTGTGATTGTGGGTGTGCCCTGCAACCAGTTCGGCGCGCAGGAGCCCGGGAGCCCGGAAGAGATTGCCACGTTCTGCAAGTCCAACTTCGGAGTCACATTCCCCCTGCTCGAGAAGCAAGACGTCAATGGAAGCGCTCGCAGCGCGCTGTACACCTCACTGGTGGGCAGCGGCGACGACATCCGCTGGAACTTCGAGAAGTTCGTGGTGGGCTCGGACGGCAAGGTGGTTGCTCGATTCCCGTCGTCGGTTCGCCCGGGCGCGGAAGAGCTGAAAGCAGCGATTGACAAGGCGCTGGCGAAGAAGGGCTGAGGCGGGTCCATGAGCCGGCCGTGCCCCGAGTGATGGGAGGCCCGGCCAGCGGCATTTCGATTTGGAAGACGTGGATGGCCATATCCAGAACGAATGTTATGTATGGGTCAGCTCGGAGGTAGCGATGGCTCGAATGTTCTGGCTTTGCGGCATGGTGTTCGGTGTGGTGGGTTGTGTGAGTGGTGCAGACCCGAAGGCGCAAAAGGCCGACGCTGGAACTACCGCCACAAACGACCTCCGCGACGATACCGGCTCCAGCGATAGCAACAACGAGCCGCTATTTGATGCCGTTGACGAGCTTGAGCGCCTGCTCATCGGATTCTACGACTCCTCGGAACAAGCGACCACAAGCCGCGACTACTACAACATCATGCTTACGATGTGCCCGGTGTCTCTGCCCGGCCTCGGGGAGCGGGTGTTGTACGTAGAGCAGGCATCGGCGGACACCCCCCGACAGCCCTACCGGCAAAGGCTCTATGCCATCGTTCCGGGGGCGACGGAGTCTCAGGCCATCAGTCGGGTCTACGAGCTGGCGGGGCCTGGGTCGTTTGTGGGTGCCTGCGAGGATGCCGAGAACTTTGCAGTGGATATGGACCGCGTGCTTCTCCTTGAAGGGTGCGACGTCACGCTTGATTGGGATGGCACCCAGTTCGTGGGCGGCACCGACGGTGACTCCTGCGGCACCGACTTTGGCGGTGCAACCTACGCTACCTCGGAGATCGTCCTTGACGAGGACATCCTCGTGAGCTGGGACCGGGGGTACGACGCGAGTGGACGGCAAGTGTGGGGGGCCACCGGCGGCGGGTACCAGTTCATCCGCCACACGGATCTTGGCGCCTGGTGAGTGCGGACCCCTGGAGCACTGAATGCTCCAGGGCCATGCGGGCTCAGTCTGCGGTCGGATTGTGGACTCGGCCCATGAACAGGACCGTTCCGGTCGCATTGTCTCGAATGTAGAACGCAAAGGGACGGTTCGCGACGAACTGGATGCTTGGTGCTGAGGTGGCACCCACGCCCACTGCGGTGGCAGCCGCGGCCTCCGTACCGGCCTCGTCCACGGCGATGAAAGCCTTGTGGAAGGCGCCGCTGATGAAGAGTGACTCGCCGGTGGTCGCTTGGTCGGCCATACCGGAGAAATCCGCGATTCCTTCGCTGAACGCATCCACCATGCCCATCTCTTCGAGGATGTCCTTCAGGTCCGTGCGCCGGGTGAAGTCGAAGCGGGGCAGGCCGAGCGACACCTCGCCCATGTCTGCGAGGGAGTCTTCGATGGCGACGAGTTGTTGTGCGGAGAAAGCCGAGGACGGGGCGAAGTCTTCGTCAGCATTTTCCGGCATCACGAGTACCATCGACTGGGTTCCTCCTTCATAATCGAGCTCTACAGCCATCAGACCGTCCACGAACGTGGAGCGGGTGATGAGGGTCTGGTACATGATCGGCGTGGTCACCTCGGAGCCATCGCGGAGCGTGAAGGTAGACTCTTGGGTGGCGCTGGCTTCGAACGGATGGGCCCAGTCCGCGTTGAAGTAGATGGCATTGGCCAGCACGAGGCGGGTGGAAGCGTCGATGACTCCTTCAGGAAGGAGGTCTTGGATGTGGTCTTCGGTCTGCTCAGCGACCCATTGGTTGATGTAAATCCGCTCTCCATCCGGATTTCCTGCAAAGTCGCGTTCCTCGAGTTCGGCCTCGTAGTCGAGGGCAGTCACATCGAGGAATGTGTCCAGCCAGGGGTAGCCGGTCTGTCCAAACAGCCGATTCGCCATCTTGACTGTGCTGTCGCAGTCAGTAGGCTTGGCGAACACGGCCTGACTGAGCTCTCCATAGCCTTGATGATGGGCGGTCTCGTCATCGCCGATGTGGAATACGGCGCGCATCTGCCGCTCGGTCTCGCCTTCGGCACCGGCGAGGGTCATCCCCAGGGCAGAAGAGATGGAAAAGGGCGAGAAGAAGAGATTTTCGTCGCCTTCGGCGCCTTCCGCTACGGTGTTGTACATGTCCACGGCGAAAGCGTTGCTGGCGTCGGCCACGTCGAGTGCTGTGTCGGAGGGGGTCGCTCGGTCGACCGGTGCACAGTCCGTTTCAGGCGTGGGTTCATCATTCTTTTGGCTTTCTTCGACTGCAGGCGCGCATGCGGCAAGGACTGCGAAGAGGGCGAGCGATTTGTTCATAGCGACTCCGAAAGTGTCTGGCGTGCCGACAAGGCACACCGTCAATGTGCCCCTGCCGGACTGCTGTCGCACCGGAGGATGAGCATTTCTGCACGAAACCATGGGGCGAATTGGGCTGCTATTGTGCAGAAATGCGAGTCATTCGCACGCTCGAATGATGAAAATCCGCTCGTCATCACCCTCTGAAACACCTGGAAGACCCCACACGGATCGGAGATGGGAAGCGCTCCAAGGCATGGGCTTCTGCACTTCACCCCAGATGTTTTCGGCGCCATCTGCTTCTGTGCGCCAGGCTTGAAAGGAAACCTGGGATCGAGGCGTTTGCGCTGCACAGTGGAGGTGCCGGATTCAACCGATCTTTGCCATTCGTGGCTTCCCTGGCTTTGGGCGCGTGGGTCCGATTCGCCCTGTTCGTGCCATCGACGACCCCTGG
>CAJWOS010000029.1 GCA_913044235.1 uncultured Pseudomonadota bacterium | reverse complement strand
GTTCAGGAAGAACGGCCGCTGCTCGGGATAGTAGAACGCGAACCGCTGGTTGAGGTTGATCTGCTGGATGTCGCCCTCGACCTGGGAAAAGTCAGGGTTGACGGTGCCGGCAAGCCCCATGTCAGGAGTCACAGCCCACCGAGCATCAAATCCTGGGCGCACCGACTCGGTCCACGGCACCTCATCACCGGTCCAGTCGAGCGGCACATCGGGTGTTTCGCGCGCGGTTTGGTGGTTCGCGGCAATCACCGGTTGAAGCTCGAGACCCGCGCCCAGTGCGGGCGGCTCGACCCCCCGCAGGGGAGCGGCCTGGGCAAACATCCGAGGATGTCGGGGCTGCATCTGCGGCCAAGAGACCTTGACCCCTTCATCCGGGATCTTCCGGGTGACCAGCAAGCCCCAGGTCTGCACGGTAGTGCCACGGCTGCCCTCCACGTCGGGGTACCGCAGTGACCGAAAGGGAATCGCCACCTCGAGGGTGTAGCCGTCTTCGTGAATCGCCCCTTCAGCGGCCAGCACCGTGTTCCAAGCGCCATACCACTGGCCGAACGCGAAGCGTGCGTCTTGCTGGATCCCGCGGGCGTTGAAGTAGAAAATGTATCCACCCCGACCATCGTGGAAGGGATCGATGTAGATCCCGATCTGATCATCGTTGTTGATGTCTTCGCGAGGGGCCAGCCGCGCGACCGGCGGATGGGTGGTGCCGTGCACCCGCACACCGATGTAGAGATTCTTCTCGTCTTGGGCCACGCGCACTTCGGTGGACGAGCCATGGGGGCCACCGGGCGTGGGCACATAGCGCCGAAAGTCGGTGACCGGCTCGACCCGACTCCAGCCAGCATCATCAAGTACACCGTCTACCACTATGGACTCGTCGAGCCGAACGAGCTCGATTCCCGGGTCCGCGACCGCGAGACCAGTCCACATATGGAGCGACAAGAGCAGGGTAGACATCGACTTCCTCGGGACCGAGGATTAGCACGCCGCAGGCCGTTGTCGGCGCTGCAAGCGGAACTTGTCTCCGGCTTGACTTTGACACTCCGCTCGGACCAATCTGGTGGCGGATAGACTGCACCGATGGTGGTCCGGCCATCCGGGGGAAGACCTCACTGGGAGTACATCCCACCGGCTTGTGTCGCTCGCGTTTATCCGGAGTCACTATGAACAAGGAGTCGGTATCCACCCTCGTCGTAAGCATTCTCACGGTTGGCTCCGTGATGTGCACGACCAAGTCCGGCGGCGGAGGCCGCGACACTGCTGGAACCAGTGACGACTCAGGGTACGTCGACGCATGCGAGTCGAGTGCCGACTGCGGGGACGACCAGACCTGCGTGGATGGTGTGTGCGTGACCGACGGAGCCCTTCGGTTCACCCTTCAATGGGACGACCAGACCGACCTCGACCTCTACGTCACCACACCCGCTGGCAACACGATCAGCTACTCAAACCGGTCGGCCGACGGGGGCCGACTCGATGTCGACGACACTCGCGGCGGGCCCAACTCGGTCGAAAACATTCACTTCAACGAGGACCTCGCTTCCGGCCCCTACGAATACTGGGTCAACAACTACGACAACAACAGTGCCTCGTGGCGACTCAGCGTCCATGTGGACGGCTCGGAAGTGGCGGCGGTCTCGGACTCGTTCCGCCCCGAAGACAGTGACTCCGAGCACTTCACCTTCGAATATTGAACCTCCCGCCCAAGTCGTGGCTTCGCGTCCACCATTGGAATAAATCCCGAGTCTCCACGGGGTTTTCATGCGTGCTCTCCTCCCGTACTTCCTCTGCATTGGCGCCTGCGCCCGTCCAGCTCCGCCCGCCTCTCCGCCCGCCTCTCCGCCCGCCTCTCCGCGCACTGCCGAGCGCACTGCAAAGTGCGGCCTGCAGGCCGACGGATCGCGCACCTTCGGGATTCTGCACATCAATGACGTGTACCGGATCGAGGGGCTGCTCGACGGGAGCGGCGGATTCGGTCGCCTGCGTCGGCTGCGCCTGGAACTAGAGGCCGACTGCCCCGAGCTGCTCTTCACCCATGGCGGCGACTTTCTCTCCCCTTCCCTGCTGTCCAAGTCCACCAACAGTGCGCTCGATCCGAAGCGCAAAGTGCGCTTCTACGGGGAGCATATGGTCGATTTGCTGGCCCGGATGGACGGCGACCCCGAACAGTTCGATCCCCGAATGTTCATCGCCATCGGGAACCATGAGTTCGACAATGGGGGCGACACCTTCGGACCTCGCTTGTCTGAGTTGATCGACCAGAGTGGCGGCACGTGGCTCGACACCAACCTCATCTGGAAAGACGTCGAGCGCGACGGAACGGTCCACAAAGCCCCTCACAGCGACCACCTTCAACCACACGCCGTCATAGAACTCGCCGGACTCCGCGTTGGACTGCTCGGAATGACCTTCGACATGAAGGTAGAAAAGAAGGGCTCCCTCGTGCCCAAGCGAGCGTACTTCGACACACGCGATGACCACGCTGCAGAAGCCCGCAACGCGATCGCCGCGATGGGAGCGACCGACGTACAGATTGCCCTCACGCACCTCGACGTGAGCGAAGACATGGCGCTGATGGAAGCGGTTCCTGAGCTGGACCTGTTGTTGGGTGGCCACAACCACACCGCCATGACCCGCATGGTCGATGGTCGTCCCGTCCTGAAGGCGGATGCAGATGCCACCACCGTGCGCGTGGCATACATCACCGTCGCGAGCGATGGCACCGTCTCGGTGGCCCATGACGACACCGACCTCTCCGACGACCTCGACGCCACTCGCCTGCGCGGTGCCGTCGATCCCACCATGCAGGCCCGCGTAGACCACTGGGAAGCGCGACTCGCCGAGGGCTTCTGCGGGCCCCAAGACCTGGGCTGCCTCGACGCCCAGCTCACCATCACTGGAAACGACTTCGATGCCCTCGAGCTCGACATTCGACGCTACGAGACCAACGTGGGAGACAAGGCTGCCGACCTTGCGCTCGGGGCCTGGGCCGAACAAGGGGCTCAGCTTGCATTCATGAACAGCGGTGGAATGCGCCTGAACCAGACCATCCCGGCCGGGAAGCCGTTCAATCGGCGGCAGCAAGAGGAGCTGTTTCCGTACAGTGCGCCGGTGTACCTGATCGAGCTCACTGGTGCCGAGCTTCAGGGCATCGCCGACCGGTCGGTCGAGGCCTGGGAAGGCAACGGACACTGGCTTCAGGTCTCGGGATGGGGCTTCATCCACGACCCATCGGCAAACGGTGGGGCAGGCAGCGCCTCGCAGCTGCACCTCCTGCCGCGATACGGCGAGCCGGTGCCCATCCACCCCAACGCCACCTACAGGGCGGTCACCAACGAGTACCTGGTCACCGACGCATACGGCGACCGTGACGGCTACACCTTCCCTGTGCGCTACGTCGGAGACAAGCCCGCCGATCCACCCGATGTGAAGGCACTCTTCGGTGCATTCCTCGCGCAGAGCCCCACCACATCGCTGCCCACCGAAGGCCGGATCTGCAACACCACTCGATCTGGCCCTTGCCGCATCCCCAGCGAGTAGCCCCTGGAGCGCCGCTCAGTCTTCCACGCAGGCCGCATCGCGGTCGATGGTGCTCGACACTGCCGTGTACCGGAACATGGCCGACAAAGCATCCGGGGTGCCGTCCCCGTCCTGGTCGACATCGAGCATTCCCTCCAGGATTGCGAGCATCAAAGTCCCAAAGTCCGGCCCGATCTCGGGGTCGTTGCGCACAACCTCCCGCAGGTCGCCGAACGTCACCGAGCCACCCAACCGCCCACTGTTGATGCCGGAGCCATCGGGCCGCAAGACACCTTCGATCCGCGACTGTCGAAGCACCACGGTGGTGTCGATGGCGAAGGGCATCAGAAACAGGAACTCCCCCGGCGCACCGTCGAGGGCATGGTCGACCACTTGCACCGTGTCAAAGGCACTCGCGGCCGCACCATCCGGCGTCAAGCTGCCGCAGCGCACCTGCAGCGTGGCATCGCCGGAAAACAGGTCGCTGTCGTCTTCCCCTGCGCCCAGCAACATCTCGATGCCAGCATTCGAGTCGTCCGCATACGAGCCAAGCCGCACAAAATCCAGCATCACAAGCAGCTCACCCCTCTGAACGCTTTGGGCGATGTAGCCATTGGGGCTGCCGCCCAGCGCCTCACCGATCAGCTCGTTTTCGAACAGCTCGGCAAGCGCATTGTTCGGCACGCCATCCCCGGTCAGGTCGAAGCCGTCTGCCGATGGCAGCAGGAGGACCGAGTCCATCACGAAATCTGCATCGAGCGGAACCTCGGGCTCGCCCGTGTCTCCGGCTGACGCCGTGTCCGGGTCGTCAGAGTCGGTGGTCGACTCCGAACCCGAAGTGCCGGTGGCGTCTTCAGATGCGACCCTGGACTGGTTTCGTGTGCCCGTCTTGGAGGAGCACCCAAACAGGAAAAGACTGCAAAATAGAGCGGAGGCTGGATATCGCATGCGGATCGATAACATTCGTTCGGCACCCACCGACGACAGCGCGATAACGCACCCCCACTTGTAGTAGGCTGGTGACCTCTCCCAGACGCCCGTGCTCCGAGCCGATGTCTGCGACAGGTTCATCCTTCTCGCTCCCTCGACCGCATGTTTCCGACCCGCAAACTCCGCGCCTCGTCGACCGGCCTGCTCCTCGTTGGGTGGGCGGCCTGCTGTTCGTCGAAGACCACGACCGTCCTCGGCCCCTTTGGCACCCTCAACGACGACCCGGACACAGGCTCAGACGCCACCACTGACGCACGGCTTGATGTTCTGACCTGCGCCAGTCCGAACGCGTCATTCTCGTATACCGAGTCTGCGGGAACGCTGGGCCTGCTCGACACCACCGATGGCGACCCGATGCGCATGATGGGCAACCCCATCGCCATCGCAGACTTCGACAGCGACGGTGACGACGACATCGTGCTCGCTCGCCGAAGCGACGGCATCTGGCTCCAGCGCAATACCAACGGCGAGCTCGACGCCACACTTCTCGATGCCACGCCCAGCGTGATTTCCCTGGCGCTGGGTGACCTCGACCGAGACGGCGACCTCGATCTTGTGGCTGTGGGCAACGAGCGCCCCGTGGTGCTGCTCAATGATGGCATCGGCGGCTTCTCCGTGCGAGCCGACAGCGGACTGGAGGCACTCACCGACATCCACCGCGATGTTTCATTGGGCGATGTAGACGGCGACGGCGATCTGGATCTGTTTGCCACCGTCGATCCCTTCGGCAAGCCCGAGGGCAGCGTATTCCACACCCTGTGGGAAAATGATGGCAGCGCCGGGTTCATGAACATCTCGTCGGGCATCGCGGAAGACACCCGAAGCGGCCTGGGATGGCACACTCTGCTCACCGACCTCGACGGCGATCTCGACATCGACCTCTTCACCTCGAATGCCGACCAATCGGACTGGGGCCCCAACCGACTGGTCCTCAATGACGGCGTGGGACCCGACGGAATCACGTGGCGCGATGCCACAGACGACTGCACCTGCGGGCTCACCTACTCGGCGATGGGTGCCTCTGTGGGAGATGTCAACCGCGACGGCCTGCCCGATCTATACGTCACGCAGTCCGGTCCGAGCGTGTTGCTGCAAAACCTCGCCAACGGACAGTTCGCCGACGCCACCGCCGCTTTCGGTGTCGAGACGCTCGACATCTTCAACCACATGACCTTCGGAAGCCTGCTCTTCGACCACGACAACGACAGCTGGCTCGACGTGGCCGCCATCGCAGGCCCGATGAGGGGGGCTGAGCCGAACCCCGCCCAGCCAGATGGGCAGACCAACGTCTTGCTGGCAGGACGAGACGGCGGGTTCGACGATGTCTCGGCTGCACTGGGCTTTGATGACCCAGGCACCGGCCGCGCCGTAGCCGCCGGATATCTCAACGACGATCCCTTCCTCGACCTCGTGGTGACCAACATCGACGGCCCCTCAAGACTCTATCTGTCGAACTGCACCACCTCCCGAGCACTCATTGTGGAGCTCCGCGGCCAGGCATCGCCGCCATTTGGCGAAGGCGCAGTTGTAGAGCTGTTCGCTGGGGAGACCGTACTCACGGCCTGGGTGTCCGGAAACCCAGGCTGGGCCGGCGCCATGCACCCTCGAGCCCACTTCGGGCTTGGCCCCCTCGAGCCGGACCGACTGGTGGTGCACTGGCCCTCGGGTCGGGTGCAGGCACTCCCCCTCGCGCTTGAAGGGTCCGCCCGACTCCTGCTCACGGAGCCCGCACATTGACCGCTTTGCCCATGGATGGTCGTCGAAGCGGGCCCACATGCGCCACACCACCACCCGAGCCAAGCCCATGCAGTCGGCCATCCACCTGCAGAAGCACATCCCAACAGCGCGGTGGGTGTAGACTGCACCTCCGCAGCCCGCCCTGTCGTGGATCAACGATGCGTGACCGCCATCCCATCCGCCTGCACCAACGCTGCTGGGCGATGCTGAGCACAGTCCTCCTCGGTGGGTGGAGTGCCTCCAGCGCAGCAGCATCCACCGTCCAGGCGTCTACGACATCGGAGCTCTCCAACGGCCTGATGCGCAGCGACGTCGACATCGTGGAGATGCAAGCCCATCTCGACGGCCGAGGTCGCATCGAAATCGCCATCGACGGTGACAAGACCTTGCGGGCTGGCAACAAGCGCCTGCCGCTCCTTGTGCTGCGAGGCAGCGGCAGCCTCACGATCGAGGGCGGGCTGTACACCGAGACCGCCCTCGATGAAGCCACGTCCCTGCCCGACCCCGGTGCACGCGTTCGCTCCTTCGTTCGCCTTCAAGATGATGTGGACCTGCGGCTCGTCGATACCAGTCTGGACGTGCCGCAGCCGCAGACCACCGGAACCCTGCCCCTGGCTGTGGTCGAGATCCAGGAGGAACAGATCTCGGTGAGCATGCACGGAATCCAGAACAGCCCGGAGCTTCCGCTCACCTTCGCACTGGCCATCACCACCAACAGCGACCCGATCTCAAGCACATTCGAGCTCAACCGCTCCACCCTCTACGTGGGAGACGGTGCCATCTTGCATGGCCTGCGGTGGGACTCCCCCCGACAAGCGGTCGCCAACAGCCTCGTGGCTCTGTACGACAGCTGGTTCGAGATGGTCGATCCAGACGCCACAAGCACCGCAGTGGGTATGCCCGCCGACGGCGACCCCACCGCCCCCTACGGCATGCCCTTCGTCGAGTCGACCGACCATCTTGTGGTGGTCAACACACGCTTTTCAGGTCTTCGCACGAACGCTTCCACGCTGTTGCGGGGCCGGCGCATCCAAATCGATCAGGGGATGGTCGACACCCTCTACGACATCGACCCGAGCATCCCGAGTCCCGCAAGCGTTGCTATCGCCGGCAACATCTTCGTGCAGAGCAGCATGATGTGCGACATCGACGGAAGCGATGCCCTGTTTGCATCCGTTCCCGACGACGATCCTTCGTCCACCACCGAAGACCCCTTGAGCGTCTACGTTCTCAACAGCGTCTTCTGGCAGCTCAACCACAGCTTGTTTCACCTCGACCTCGCTGAAGGAGACTGGGACACAACCCCATGGGGCCGAGACTCTGGACTCTTTGCTGCCAACATCACGCTGCACCTGCGAGACTTGACCACCGCAAACGCATCCACGCCGGTGGCCACCGCCACCGAGGCACACCCCCGTCTGGTGCTGCAGAATGCCTATCTGCAAGGACACTGGAATCCGGGGGATCCATCCTCTCGAAGGGTGTTCGATCACGTCATCGTGAGCGAGCCGGTGCATGGCGACCCCTGCCTCCCACAGGGCGATTCCCGGTGCGTGCACACCGCTGCGCTCCACCTCAGTGAGGCGGTCCTCACACCCACCTGTACGGAGGTCATGGACAACTTCACCACCCCGATGCTTCTCGAGGGCACCGATCGACGTCAGCTGGGGAACAGCCTGTTGGATCTCAGCCCCGACGATCTGCCCGTTCGCGACCGCCGACCGGCCCTCCAGCCCTTTACGGAGCTCGATGGCAATGGCTCGAACTGGTCTGCACCCACCTCTTTCGGAACCTGGGGTGACCGCATCGAGTGTACCGCCGACACGCCCACCCCCATCGTTGGCGCCTGGTCTGGCAACAATGATGCGTCGTCGGGTCACACCTGCAGTCTCGCGGTGCTGGAGCCCGACGAACCCATCGAAACAGAGGCGCCAACAGGCAACCCCCCGGCCAACAACGACCTGTACGGCCTGTCCTCAGACTGCCGCTATAGCGCTGCAGGAGTGTGGATCCTCCTGCCGATCGTGGGTTGTAGACGCCGAAAGAAGCCTGGAGATTGCCGCTCCTGAAATCCTTGAGATGGCAGACTCCATCGCCTCCTTCCGAGTGAGCGTGCGAGCGTTGCTAGTCGATTGCTATCGCCCATGCAGACAGGCGGGGCCACGATTCAGGGGCAAGACCCCAACCGGGTCGCGGAGCACCCCATGTTCTGGACGCGACGACAGATGCTCAAAGCAAGCTCCGGCGCCCTCGCGGCGCTGACCATCGAACCACTCGCGTGGGCTCGTTCCAATTCTCCTGCGGCACCCAAAGCAAGCTCCAATCGTGTGGCTCTCCTCACCGGAGCCCGCCATTACCGGCACTTTACCAACGTCTCGACTGCCACGCGAGACGCGCAACAGCTGGGGGAGATCCTCCGGAACACGGGAGGATATTCCTTGGTCGGTGGTGGTGTGCAGCATGCCATCCGACCTGCAGCGATGCGCGACCAACTCAAGGCCCTGTTTGCACAGTCGGTCCACGCGGACCGCGCCGTGTTCTTCTTCTCCGGATACGTGGAGCGCCACCCGGGCGACCGACAGCTGTACCTGCTGCCGGAGTCTGCACGCATCCGCGGCCCCGACGATCTCAGGCGGCAAGGCGTGGGCCTCCACGACGACCTTCTCTCTGGAGCACAGCAGGCGATTGCAGCGAACCCATCGCTGCAGCTCATCGTGATGATCGACAACTATGTGGCGCCCCAGCTCTGGACGCGCTTCGCGCGGTCGCCGGATCTCGAGCTCCGCCTCGATCTCCCCGCGCGCACCCTCCTCAGCCTCGCCGCCGAGTCACATCGCGGTGCCATCGATGCTGCGAGGGTGGGGATGCGCTCGAGTCTGTACGTCGCTGAGTTGGCTCACCAGGTGGCCCACTGGGACCGTTCCGTGGAGGCCTCATTCTCCGAGGTGGGACTGGCGGTCTCGGCTGCAACAGGCAGACAACAACAGCCATTCTACCGCTTCACAGCGGAGGGGTAATCTCACTGCACTGGATGGATGGTCCTGGGCCCGCACATACCGGTATGGCCGGCATGGCCCTCGATTTTGACGGACCAACCTGCAGAACGGTACGCAGACTCCCGTCGATTTGCTACACTCGGCGCCGTTTCGAGGAGTCATCCATCATGGTCTTGTTGCTTGTTTGCACACTCAGCACCGCACTAGCCGGCGGTCCCGTCATCGCCCCCGGCGTGAATTCCTCCCGCGTGGTCCCCGGTGGGAAGGTCAAGTCCATGGAAATGGCGACCAAGGTCGCCGGTGTGAAGACCGTCTCGATCGGCACAATCAGTGGACCCTACGGCAAGCGGTTTACCGACAGCCTCTATGCCAGCCTTCGATACACCAAACAGGGACAGTACAAAACCGGCGCCGATGTGGGCGCGGGAGCCATGGGTGGTCTCGGCCAGCTCGCGGCCGTGGCATCGGGGGGAGCCCTCTCGAGCACCGGCATCCCCGGCGCAGGCCTCGCGGGAAACCTCAGCGAAAAGCTCGTGGGTGACACCACCGATAAGGTTGCAGAGCGCCTCGATGGCATCGACCGACATCCTGCGGAAGGGTTCGGCATCGTCCGAGCCGGCCCCACCACTGGAGACCGGATTCGGGAGACCGCAGAGCGGGTCGAGGCCACCGGCGACAAGTCCACGGCACTGAAGGGGGCCGCAAAGGTGGCCAGCGCCGCAGGCTTTGGTCAGGCCGAGGCTGCACTCGACCTCACCAAGGATGTGGCCAAGGTGGGCGCTGCCTTCTTTCGAGAGGGGGTCGAGGGCAACTCACCACCGTACTCGGGCGTGAAGCTCCCCATTTCGGTCGTGGAGGACGGCAAGGCCGATGCCGTCGTGAATGCGACCATCAGCCAGAAGAACCTGCCCGACAAGAACTTCAAGAAGAAGAAAAAGAAGAAGAAGCGCGACAAGAATGGCAAAGTGATCAAAGACAAGAACGGCAAGCCCATCTGGATCACCGTCGAGGTGCCCTGCATCAAGCGAGTGGTCGAGCTTTCGGTGCAGAGTGAGCTGAAGAAGGGGGATGGCACGGTCATCATGCGCTCGAAGTACAACGCGAGTGCTGAAGACGAAAAGTGCGGTCCAGAGAGGATGAAGAAGATTGCATCCCACAACTCGCTGGCCCGTCCACTCGCAGGGGGGGCGGCAAGCAAGTGGGGTGGCCACCTCCAACCGCAGATGGAAACCATCCGCCTCAAGTTCAACCCCAGCGGGTCCACGGCACTGGGCATCTCGCACATCCTGAAAAACCGCCATGCTGCGGGGATGTGCCTGCTGCAAGAGGCCGCGGCCCACAATCCCGCCGACCCCTATGCACCGTACAACCAGGCCGTGATTCTCGAAGCGTTTGGAGTCTACGGCGAAGCACGCGAGCTCTACGGCAAGGCCGAGACGCATCCCGACTTTCAGAAGGGGCGCTGGAATGATGGACGGGCCCGCAGCGCGCGTCGCATCAAGCACATGAAGCTGATGGAAAAGGCCTACGACATGGTGTCCGCGCCCACTGCATTCCCCCACGCAGAGTCATGTCCAGAAGTCGACCGCAGCGACACCCAGACCACCGCCAAGCGCACCACACTGCACGACAGCAAGGGTGGCAACACCATCCGGCGCCTCCACGAAGGAGAAGCGCTCCGGGTGCTCAGCGAAGACAAAAAGTGGAAGGAGGTCCAGCAGCTCGATGGCACCGTGGGCTGGGTCAAGGACAAGGACCTGTTTGAGTGATCGGACTCTGGCAACCCGCACGCGACCCTCGCCCCACTTGGGATAGGGCCGCGGGCCGGAGGCCGTGTCCATGCCATCGCTCGGTTGGGTGTTCTTGTCGTCGCTGGCTTGGGTGGCCACCGATGTGCTGCGCAAGCGGCTCGCCGAGTCCATCGGGGCAGCCCCCCTCGGTGCCCTGCTCGCGCTGGGGTCTGTGGTGGCCTTCCTGCCCTGGTGGGTGGTCACCGGAGGCAGCGTAGCGCCCGGCTACCTTGCACCCGCTCTGCTATCGCTTGCCACCAACATCACATCCTCACTGCTGATCATCGTCGCACTGCATCGCGGCGAGCTGGGGGTTGTGGTGCCACTGCTGGCCCTCACACCCGTTCTGAGTGCCCTGGGAGACTGGCTCGTGGGCGGCCCTCCACCCAGCCCGAGACAGGCCTTGGGCATCGGCCTGGTGCTCCTGGGCGCCATTGCGCTGCAGCTGAAGGGCAGACGCCTTCGAATGGACGCCTCCGCCGGTCTCGCTGTGGGAGTCGCCGTCTTGTTCAGCATGACCGCGGTATCGGATGGGATCGCTCTGCAGCACTGTCCCGCCTCGCTGCACGGCTTGATTCAGTCGAGTGGGATGGCGCTCGGACTTGGGCTGATCGCATCCTTCCAAGCACAAGGAGCACGCCTCCGACCGCCGCCAGGCACTCGGGCACTCCTCGCTGCCACTGTTGGAGCCTTTGTGGTGGGCTACGCCGCCCAGTTGGTGGCCCTGGAACAGGTCGCCGTGAGTCACCATGAAACGGTCAAGCGGGCCGTCGGCATGCTCGGCGCTCTGGCCGCAGGTGCCGTCAGCTTCCACGAACCCCTGACGGTGCAACGCGTGGGGGCTGTGCTCGGCATGCTCCTTGGTGTCGCATTCGTCCTGTTGTAGACAGCACCACACCACTGGACGGGGCCCATTCTACGGTGGGCGGAGCGGCCCAAGCTCCGCCGGATCCGAGTCATTCAGACTGGACGCGATGCGGCTCCACTCTCTGAGATGGTGGCCCGAGGGAGGCGACCATGACGTATGGTCCGTACGGCGCTCGGCATCCAGTGATACCCTCCGGCACAATCCAAAACACTCCCTTCGCAAGCCACACACCATCCCGCCACATTTCCTCCCGGCCCCCTCCCCCGAAAAGCCCTTGTTTCGAGACAATCCCGACGCCGTCCTTCCCCAGGAGGTTCCCCTTCTCGCGGGGAGCGTCGATGCCGATGCTGCACTGCGTGTGGTGCGGCTCATCGTGCCCCAGTGGTCCAACGTAGAGACTGCGCGCTGCAAACCGGTTGTCGGGGGGATTACCAACGGACTGGTGCGGCTCTCTGCACCCGAACACACCGACGTGCTGGTGCGCGTATACGGCCCCAACACGCACCTGGTGATCGATCGCGAACGCGAAAACCGCCTCTTCGCGCGCCTCTCGGAGGCCGGCTTCGCACCGGCCTACCTGGGTCGCTTCCAAAACGGCCGGGTGGAAGGGTTCCTCGAGGGATTTCGAGCGCTCGAGCCCCATGAATTGGCCAAAGGCACATGGCAGAAGGGCATCGCCCAGCGCCTCGCACAGCTGCACCAATTCAAGCCCGAACAAGTCATCCCACGCACATTCAGCAGCCTGCGCACTTGGCTGGAGCAAGCCCGAGACCTCACGTTCGAGGGCGAAGCCGCCATGCGGCACGCGCAGCTGAAACTGCCTGGCGCACTGGCTCTCCTCGGAACCCTCAGCCGGCTCTTTCACGAGCAAATCAAACCACACGCCGACGACTCCTTCGGCACCCGTGCAGCCATTCGCCCCGTGCTGGCCCACAACGACCTCTTGGCAGGCAACATCATGGTGGAGGAGTCCACTGGCTCGGTTCGATTCATCGACTACGAGTACAGCGCCTGCGGCTACGCTGCATTCGACATCGCGAACCACTTCTGCGAGTACGCCGGCTTCGACAGTGACTTCGCACAGCACTTCCCGGACCGGTCTGCCCGGGAGGCCTTCATCGAGACCTATCTGGGGCCGGAATCTTCGCGTACCGACATCGCAGACTTCGACCGTGCAGTGTGCCTGTTTGTGCTTGTCGACCACCTGTGGTGGGGCAGCTGGGCAGTGATACAAGCCCAGCACTCACCCATCGACTTCGACTTTCTACGCTATGCGGAGCTTCGCTTCGCCGGTCTGCGCCACCACCGTTCCCTGTTCGAGAGCCGTCCAGGGTAGTGCCTTCATCCTGAAGCCGTCACGAAAAGAACCCCCGAGCAGCGTGCACTGTCGGGGGCGGATGCATGTCACCAGAACGAGTCCCGCTCCTGCGGGACCACAGACTCAGGCGACCGAGTATCGCAGTGCGCGACCATCACGCTCGGCCGAGAGCTTGGCCTCACGAGCCAGCCAGCCCAGAGCTTGGTCAACCTCACGCGCGGTCAGACCGACATCCTTGCGAATCGCGGTCGCGGTCAGAGCGGGATTCTGCACAAGGTGCTGGTACACCTTGCCGGCATGGGTGCCGATTTCGTGGTTGAGCAGGATTTCCATGACGTTCTCCAAGTGTTCGGGGGTCGGAGCGCGCTGCGTAACTCATGTTCGAGTCACGTTCCACACAATCCAGTGGGGCAGCCGCTTGCGTTCACGCAACTGTTGTTTCGCCATCTGTTCTCCACCCACGCGCTGCTGCCCATCCACAGAAATACGGCAGCACTGGAAACCCGCCCGCCCGGCCGTTCTCGCACGCTCTCGCCAACCGCCCGATTGACCCGCTCGGTCACCCTCCCTACCATCCACCGCTCGAATGCTCCCATCGCTCGGATGCTTCCACCGAGGCCTCGGATGCCCACTCTCCCCGACCGGTCAGGCGACACGCTGTCCGCCTCTGACCGTGCGCTCACCGCACACACCACACTGCTGCGTGACGCCATCCGAGCGGCCGTCGAGCAACTTCTTCAGCTGCGGACCCCCCTCATCGCGCCCGTGTGGCCCACGCTCGAGGCACGCGACGTCTACAGCGCAGCCTGCCGCTTCATTCTCCGACTGGTGGTGCTCCGCTGTGCAGGCTCCCGGGCCATGCTGCCGGCCCACATTCGCCCCGATGGGTCGAGGTCAGAACCGGAGCGGCACAGTCCCAACGCCGATGCAGATCCCGCACGCACCAACTGGTTGGAGCTCCTCCGACTCTTCAGCCATATGCATCGTGGCGGGGGTGCCCCAAACAGCCATCGCTCCACCGCCGAAGCCAGCCTCTTCGCTCCGGGTGACCCGTCGGGCACCCCAGTTCAGCGCGCCCTGGCCCTCCTCGAGTCTCCCGAGAGACCGCTTGAGCCAAGCGCGCTCTCCCGCCTCCTTCGCACTGTGGCCCATCTCCCCGTGCCGGATGGCGCCGGTGCGCACACGAGCCCTCACCCCATCCCGATAGACTTCACCCAACTGGACGGCCCCGCTATCGGAGCCCTGTATGAAGGGCTGCTCGACTATGAGTTGCATCGGGTCGGCCCCGAGCCCGTGCTGTTCGTCAACGTCGCGGGCACCCCAGCACTGTCTCTCGACCGCCTTGAGCAGATGGATGACTCTGCACTTCGAGCGCTTCTTCGCGGCACGCGCAGGCCCTCCGACACCTATGCCTACTCACCAGTCGCCGCGCAGGATGATGCCTGGCGGCGCGCAATCCGTTGGGCTGAGCGGGCCGTCCGCCTGACAACACCGCCTCACATATCCACCACCAAAACTGCGCAGCTCGCCCGCGGACTCATTTCCGACCTGAAGCGGCCGGGCAAGCTGTACCTCGTGCGATGGGGCGGTACGCGAAAAGGCACCGGCTCCTTCTACACCGAGCCAGGGCTCACGGAACCCACCGTCGAGCGCACGCTCGAGCCGCTGCTCCGCACCCGCGACGGGAACCTGCACTCACCCGAGGCGATCCTCAACCTGAAGGTGTGCGACCCGGCGATGGGCGGAGGCAGCTTTCTCGTGGCCGCGCTGAACGTACTCACACGTGCCTTGGTGGAGTCCCTGCACATCCATGAGCGGGTGACCCGTACAGACCCCAATGTGGAAGGGGCTGGGGGCACCGTGCTCATCGACGGCCAGATCCGCGCGTACCCTCCGGGACCCGCCGGTCTGCACCTCGCGGCTCGACAGCAGGTGGCCATTCGCTGCCTATACGGCGTGGACATCGACCCCCTGGCCGCCGCGCTCGCCCGCGCGGCTCTGTGGGTGGAGCTGCGGGATCCAGACCTCCCCATCGCTGCACTCCACCAACACCTTCGCTGGGGCAACGCCCTGGTCGGAGCTTCTCGCGCACTGTTCTGGCGCTACCCCCTACGGGCCTTGCAGCGAGACAGCCCGGACCGTGCACACAACGGCATCCACCACACCCGAGGCACCTGGCACCGTGCCCTGATCGCACATCGCAAGGAAGCCACTCGGATGTGGGCAGAAGCCCCCACGCACGCATCCCAGCCGGAGTCCCTGCGTACGGCACCAACACAGGCCCTGCACACCGCGTTCGACACCTGGTGTGCTCTCTGGTTCTGGCCCCTGGACCAGCTGGCATCCGCGCCAACTCCTCAGGACTTTGCCGAGCCGCACCCTGCCACCCTCGCCCAGGTGCACTCAATCGCCCGCCGCCATCGCTTCTTCCACTGGGAGCTCGCCTTTCCCGAGGTGTTTGCGCACAGCAACGGTGGATTTGATGCGATGGTGGGCAATCCTCCTTGGGAGACCCGAAAGCCCAACAGCAAGGAGTTCTTCAGCAAACACGACCCGCTGTACCGAGACTACACACGGCCGGAAGCACTGGCACAACAGCGAAAGCTCTTTGCTGAAGACTCTCGCTTGGAGACCGCGTGGCTGCGCTACAAATGCGGGTTCAAAGACCATGGCAACTTCGTTCGCCACTGCGCCGAACCCTTCGGCCCTCCCCCGTCGCGACTCTCCGACAGCCCTCCATCCAACCTCCCGTTCCGTCACCAGGGTTCTGCCGATCTCAACCTCTATAAGCTCTTCGTAGAGCAGGCTTACGCTCGACTTCGACCCGGCGGTCAACTGGGCTTGATCGTTCCGAGCAGCCTGTACACCGACAAAGGAGCGCGGGCGCTACGACAGCTCCTGCTGAACGCTTGTCGCTGGCGGTGGCTGTATGGCTTCGAAAATCGAAACAAGCTGTTCGACATCCACCGCAGCTTCAAATTCTGCGTGCTGATCGCGGAAAAGGGAGGTCGTACAACGAGCATCCAGACGGCGTTCATGCGAAGGAAGCTCTCCGACTGGGCGATGTGTCGTGGACTGTTGCGCTACCCCGCTCGTACCATCGAGGCGTTTAGTCCCGCGAGCCTCAGTCTCCTGGAGCTGCAGAGCACCCGCGACCTCGAAGTGCTCGAAACGCTCCATCAAAACGGCGTGCCTCTGGGACACTCTGGACCCGACGGGTGGGCACTGCAATACGCCCGCGAGCTCGACACCACCAACGACAGCGCTCGGTTCGTGACCCGCCAAGAGGCAGAGCGCAACGGCTACCACCCCGATCCCTATGGGCACTGGTGCCGTTCCGACGGCGCCTCCCTTCTGCCGCTGTACGAAGGCCGCATGCTTGGCGCCCTGAATTTCAGCGCCAAGGCCTGGATGCAAGGGCGGGGCCGTCGCGCCGTCTGGCAGCCAGTTTCGTGGAGCGACCACCGCATCCAGCCCCAGTTTTTTCTCCGCGCCGCCGATGCCACGGGGCCCAAAGTCCACACGGGACCGAAGGTCGCCTACATGCGCATCGGCTCGTCCACCAACTCGCGAACGGTGATCTCCACCTACTTGCGCGATGTGCCAGCAAGCGACAGCGTCTTCTACTTCCTGCCGAGCCACGCCCCAGTGGAGACTGGGCTCGCCCTCACCGGAGTGTTCAGCACGTTCGCCTACGACTGGGCCGTGCGAACCCGACTTGGCGGGCTGAACCTCTCCGAATTCCTGATGGTCGAGACACCGCTCCCCCGATCAATTCCGCACGAGATGCTCCGCCTTGTGCTCGCCCTTGCATGCGGAGGCCCCCAGTTCGCGCGCGAGTGGATGCAGTTGTGCGGCCCCGGTCCCACCCCCTGGCGCAAGCTTTGGGCGGTGACTCCACACGAGCGGCTGCGTCTACGCTGCATGATCGACGCCATCGTTGCGAGCCTCTTTGGCCTCGAGAAGGCCGATTTCGCATGGATCCTCAAAGACTGCGACCATCCATGCCCGCGCCTCGCCCACCAGGCTTTCTGTCGGCAGCTTGATCCGAAAGGCTTCTGGCGCATCGACCGCGACAAGCCTGCTGTGCTGCGGCAGTCCGTGCTGAGTCTGGCGGCCTTCGAAGCCCTCGAGGCCTGCATCCAGCGTGCCTCTGGCCAGCGCGACCAGGGGATCGCACGGTTCTGCGCCCAGAACCACGGCGAGGGGTGGATGATTCCAGAGCACCTGTCCCTCTCGTGCCTCGGGCTGCAGCGCACACAAGACCCGCGGCATGGAACGGAGACCCCGTCACGGAAAGAGCCGGTCCGAGCTCGACTCGGTCCGCGGTTCTTCGAATGGCAGCTCGAGCAGACTGCAGAGCAAAGCTGGACCGAGTGCACCCACCATGCCGAGCTCCTCCGAGGCCGCTGATGCTTTCCCCGCGCACCTTCCAGATGAACCGCTCAAGCCTGCCACCGCGCACTCAGAATGGGCGAATTCCCCGGTCACCGAAGGTCTGAATGTATTCCTCCCGTAGGCCGAAGCACTCGCTCTTCCGCTCACATCGCTTGCAGCTGGGCGCATAGGAGAGATGGGACAGCTGCGCCGAGTCAAAGATGGCCTTTTGGAGCGGCTGCTCGGAGAGCAACCGGGGCGTCTCGCGCAATACACACAGTGGAAACCCACAGGTGCCGGTGACCTGCACCGTCACCCCTGCTGCCCGCAGGATGCCTGCCGCCGAGCGCACAGCGGGGCCGCTCTCATCGAACGGAACCTGGTTCTCGGCCCAGGCACCGGCGGTCGCGTAGCTGGTCGGATGTGCGTAGGTTGCCCGTCGAATCGGATTGTCCGGGAAGGGTTTGACGAATCGCTCCACGATGGAACGAGCCTGGGCCTCGAGCACATCCACATTGGCCCGTTCCACGACACAGGTGAGCGTGACCGTGAGGCCCGCTGAGAGCGCCGCACGGATTCCCCGAACGGTGCGCGTATGGGTGCCTGGTGCAAGCGTCATGGCATCTGATCGCGCAGCATCCGCGGCATGGTACGAGGCCGAGACCGCACGCAGACCGGCCTCCTGCAGGCGCGCAAGATAGCGCGGGCTCGCGAGCGCAATCGCATTGGACTGGATGGATACGTCCATCCCGTGATGGTGATGCGCTCGCTCAATCAGCTTTGGCAGCACGGCAAAAGTGGTGGGTTCCCCACCGGTGATGTTGAGCATGTTGGCACCCAGACCTGCCAGCTCATCGAGCCACGTCCAAACGAGGTCGAGCGGAGGCCCGACGGCATCCCGGTCCTGCCAGCAGAAGTGGCAGTTCTGGTTGCACCGATAGCCGAGTCGCAGCGTGCCGTAGGTGCCGGCTGGAGAGCTGGAGAGCTTCCGAAACTCCTCGTCTCGCAGGCCCGCATACGGTGTGTAGACGTCGAGAGAGTCCATCAGTGAGCGCAAAGGCGGTGCCAAATCTGTCGGTGCGCGCGTCAGACCCTGCCGCGCTCGCTGCACCACCCCCCGGCTGGAGGGCCCGCTCCGCACAAAGCGAACCCCAACGGTACCGCGCTTCCGGTCGGCTGGGTGTACGCCGCGCAGCGCCACCAGCGTGGACGGTCCAACGGCCCGAATCCGGAGTCCCACCTCATGCTCTGCCAGGTCCGGACTCCCCTCCACCAGCTCCATCCCTTCGTTCGGCCGCACCATCAGGAGCGTGCGTGCAGCGTCGAGAACTGCCGCTTGCAGGCGAGACACAAATGGAGTGAGTGGTCTCACCTGTGCAGAGGGTGTGGCTGTACCAGGATGCATGAATCTCGACTCGTGGACCCGTCCGGCGGGGCTCTCTCCGGTGTAAAATAACGCGCACAAACACCTAACCGTCTGCGCATTCCAGATCGGCCAGGCGCTCGCGAGCCTTCCTCCGTCGTTGTCTGTAGGCTCTCCTCACGTGCATTGCGGAACTCTCTAGAGCCCGCCCTGTTGCATCATGCCGCTATACTGCAGCACAGCACTCGCCGTCGCAGGGGACACCGCAGCGTCTGCGTGCCCAACTCTGGCTCGGAGCCCAGCCATGCATCGTCTTTTCCTGATTGCCCTGCTCGCACTGTCCATGGGATGTGGTCAGCCCGAGGACTGCGGAAAGGTTGAGGCCTGCCCCATCGGGACAGTGGTGGAGGCATACAGTGAATATCGAGAAGGACTCGAGATCAGCGGCGATGTTGGGGCCACCTATGGTGTGTACGAGGGCGGCGTGGCGTTCCGTCGATTCGAGAGCGGAACCTGCGAGTGGGCATGCGTGGCCATCCAGGAATGCGAGCCCCCAACCTTTCCAATCATCACGGAAGACTGCTTCACCTGTGGCTTGGTGAACGACGACGGTGAAGTGGTGCAGCCCGAGTGTGGTGGCTGACTCCTCTTCCGACAGCACCCAAGACCGATACGGGCTCCCTGGCTCCAGATGTGCCTACTGGGGCAGCGAATCGATCCGCGCAGACACCGCAGCGAACGCCGTGGGCAAGCCGAGGAAGTCGAGCTGTGACTGGGCGATCCGCCAGGCCTTGCGCGCGAGCGGCGCCTCCCCCGCGTCCAGGCACAGCTCCGTGCAGATTGACGCCACCAGCGCGGCATCCTTCTCGTACAGCTTTCGCTCTCGCAGCAAAACGTCCACCGCTCCCAGCTCGTCTGCGAGCTCACTCCAGCGTCGCTCGTGAGCAAGGCAGGTGGTGAGACACAAGCGAATCCAGGGCACGAGGGAGCGCGACGAGTGGTCTTCCAGCCGCTTCCGTAGAGGCTCCAGCATGGCCCGCGCTTCAGGAAAGCGTCGGGTCTCGCATCGCAGGAGCGCCACATTCAGGTCGGCATAGTAGTGGTTCGACGAACCGCAGCTTCGATACCGTGCTGCCGCTTCGAGATAGGCTTTCTCCGCAGCTTGATGGTTCCCGAGATGACGCTCCAGCTCGGCGTCGACATGGTAGGCCGCCGCCAAGCCGGAGTGGCTACCCACCTGTTCGAACCGGTCTCGCGCTTCTTCCGTATAGAAGCGTGCCCGGCCGTGGTTGCCTTTATGGAGGCTCACTTCTCCAAGGTTCTGGTAGGCGCTGCCCACCCCCAGCAGATCGCCCTGCCGCTCCGCCTCGTAGATGGCCTGACGGCCGTAGCGAACGGCTTCATCCAGCAACCCCGCCCGTCCTGACAGGTAGCACATCTTGTTGAGAATGTAGCTCACAAGGGGCAGTCGGTGCTCACGGGCAATGGCCAGGCTCCGTTCCAACAGCGGCTTGCACTCCACCCAGTCATTGGTGCTCAGACCAAGGTCGAGGATGAGGCGGGCAGCGTATTCCCACTCCCCCCACCGCTCGGCTCGTGCGATCAGTCCTGCGCCATAGCTGCGAATGGCGGCGTATCGGTCGACATTGCGCAACAGGAAGTGCTGGCACACCTCCGTCCCGAGCGCATGCGAGCCGCGCGGATCCACCTCGAAATCCTGCAGGATCGCCGCCCGAATCTCGAAGAGCTGCTCCGCCCGGCCGTATTCCTCCAACATGGTCTCGCCAAGAATGGCAGATGCCAGCGGGCGAAGCGCCTCTTCGGTGCGGTCTGCCGCCACCAGAAGTCGGGCACGGCGCGCAATCGACTGTCGCCCATCGGGCAGCACATCCACTGCAGCATTGGCCCAGCGCACCCGTCGCCCCGCCCGCTCTGCGTGGTCCAGAACCGCGGCATGGAAGAGCGCATGTGCAAACGACCACCGCTGGCCGTCGTGACTGAACATGATGAGGCGGCGACGCTGAAGCTCAGACATCAGGTTCGGGCAAGGCTGCACATCTTCCAGCGCCTGCACATCCTCCCATTCTTCCCTCTGCACCTCCACGCCGAGCGTAGCGCCCACTTCCAGTGCGAACAGGGAAGACTCGCGGCGCCCGACCACGACACTCTCCAGTCGCTGCCGCCACAGCGACAGCATGTTCTTCGGGATGGCGATTTCAGCCCCATCTCGGAGCTTGAATCCCGAATCGCTGGGCTCGAGCAGTCCCCGCTCCACCCATCCGGCCACCAGTTGCACGGCAAACTGCGGGTTGCCGCCGCATCGCTGCTCCAGTGCGGTAGCCAAGGCAATGTCGAGGCCCAGCAGGTCGCGAATCATCGCAACCATGCCACCCGCATCGAGGGACTCGAGCTCCAAGCGCGCTGAAGCCGGATGCGCCGCGATGGCGTCGAGCCGCTCGGCAATGGGCGTTTCGCGCGGGACGTCCTCCGATGACACGGTACCGATGATCAGCAACGGAACATCATGCAGAGTGGCCAACAGGTTTTCCGCCAGCGACAGGCACTCGGTGTCGAGGTGCAGCTCGTCGAACCAGAGCACAAGCGGACGGTCATCCGCGATGGCTGCGAGCAGGCGGGTCACGAGGGTCCATCGCTCCCTCGCGTTCGCGAAGTGCGCGAACAGTCCTGTGGTCATCTCGGCTGCGTCGACCGGCATCGCCAGCTGCACGAGGCCCACAGCATCTTCCAGGCTGCTCACTCGCCAGTGGCCCAGCTGCTCACGGACCGCTTCCACAGCGGCCACACGATCGAGTCCATCTATCCGCAGCAGTCGGGCCAAAAAGGAAGCAATCCCATCGCCGTCCCCACCGGTGGCCGGATGGTCAATCGACATCCAACGGGCCAGGCCCAGCTCACTCGAGCGCACCCCGAGCCATCGCGCAAGCATACTCTTCCCGCTGCCGGATGCACCCTCCACCAGAACAAACCGACAGGTTCGCTCTCGAACCACCGCACCCAGGGTAGACCACAAGTGGTCCTGGGCCCGTTCCCGCCCGACCACCCCCGAGGTACGCAAGCTGAACAGCGCGAGTCCAGCTCCGTGCAGGTGGACCCTTGTGCGACGACCCTCGCGCCAGTCTTCGGGAAAGGCCGTGCGCGCACACACCAAGGGCAAGTGCCCCTTCCGATTTCGCGGGCGATCTGACCGCAGGACGGGCTGCGAACCGGCGTCCAGCAGCGACAAGGACTCGATCGCCTGCGGCTGCAGGGTCCGGGTGGCAAGCTCGATAGTCGTCTGGGTCGCGTCCTCAAACGAAGCGACCGGTGCCTGCTGGACCGCCTCGATCATCGCAAGCTCCGGGAGACTCCGAAGGGCCTGCGCGGCATCTGCAGCGCATTGGAACCGCTCGTGTGGGTCGATGGCCACCATGGTCTCGATCCAGTCCACCAGTGCCGCAGGCATGGTCCGTCGCGGTCGGAACGCCGGTAGCTCGCCGCCCAGGTGCTGCTGGAAGAGGTCCAGCAATTCGCCCACAAAGGGCACCGTTCCACAGGCAAGTCCCCAGGTCATGATCCCCACGGCATACAGGTCGGTCCAAGGCCCATACGAGCGAGGCTCTCCCCGAATCTGCTCGGGTGCCATGTAGGTGGGCGTGCCGATGACTGCCGTTCCCCGTCCCGAGGCGGTCTCCATGTCGTGAGACGACAGCACAAGCCCGAAGTCCGTGAGCTTTACACGGCGAGTCTGCTTGTCGAGCAAGACGTTGCCCGGCTTGATGTCACGATGCACAAGGCCATGGGCATGGGCATGGGCGAGCGCTTCGAGCACGTCGAGGACGACCGACCTGAGCTCGGTCCACGAGACCCGACCGCGAAGCGATGTGAGTGTGCCTCCGTCGACCAACTCCATCGCAAGCCAGGGAATCCCCGCCTCTTCCTCGCGATCCATCGTCTCGTGTTCTGTCAGGATTCCATGGTCGTAAATCGCGGTGATGCGGGGATGGTTCAGAGCTGCCGCGGTGCGAATCTCGAATGAAAACCCCTCAACGAGCGCTTCTTGACTCGCGACCCTCGGATGCAGGACCTTGAGCGCCACGGGCGTACCGTCGGCCTCGTGGTACGCACGAAAGACCGATGCCATCCCGCCGCGACCCAGGAGCTCGCCGAGCTGGTACGCACCAATTTTGTCGCCTTCGTTCATGCCTCAATCGTATCCTGTACAAGTCAGCAAGTGCACGACAACAGCCCCAGCAGCAAACCGATCGGTCGCACATCCAAAATGACGAAACACCATCGGCAAGCCTCCCACTCTGGAAAATCGAAGCGCGATCCATGACCCGACGAGCCGACCGTCTCGCGCGATGGGAACACCTTCAAGACAGACTTTCTCGCTGTTCCAATGAAGAGCTGATGGCCCTGCGCGACTCCGCCCCTCACCACGATGGATGGGGGGCCAATCGTGTGGTCGACATCGTTGGGATCAAGGTCTTCACCAAGAGCCTCCTGGTCACCACTGCAGAACAGCCCGACCCCTTCGGCACGCAAAATATCCACCGGCTGCCCAGCTACTACGGCTACGGGATGGGGTCGGCTGGCTTCCGGGCCGGACGAGAGCTGGCGCTCCACCACAAGACCACCCGCTGGGTGGTCGAGGGTGCATGTACCCACTTTCCCCTGACCTACCATCACCGCCTGCTTCCCGCGGGCACTCGCACCCCCAAGGTGCCGCCCCACGCACTCGACGACTATGTGCGGTCCTGGAACCACAACCCCGCCATACGCCGTCTGGTAGACGCCCGAAATGCCGCCACAATAGAGCTGTTCGTTGTGCTGGAGTTCATCCCGCATGTACTGAGAGGGTGGTTCTTCGACCATCCCGAGGCTGCGCCCCAGTTCATGGCGCAGCTCGGAGCGACCGCACGCTTCCTCGCGGCACAAGGAGTGGTTCACTTCGACGCCCACGGCGGAAATATCGTCACCGACGGCAACCAATTTTTTCTCACCGACTTTGGCCTCGGACTGTCACGAGACTTCGACCTTAGTGATTCCGAGCGCGCTTTTTTGGAGCGGCACCTCCACTACGACCAAGGAATGGTGGCCTGCGGCCTGCTGTTCCCCGTGGCGGGGGCCGTGCGCCGACTCAGCGAACCCAAGCGCACACAGCTCGAAGCGCGATTCGGCAATACCCGCACCACCACGCTGGCACCGCACCTTCGACAGCTGGTGGCTGACGGGCTGCTCGATCTCCCCGACTCATTGGTGGAGCTCGTCGAGCCCAGATTGGGTGTGATCGAAGAGATGGTGGGATTCTTCGACCATCTTCGAGAGGCCATACACACCACACACTTCCCCGACCAGCTCGTCGCCAAGCAGCTTGCCACGGCGCCGACTTCGATGGCCTGAGGTCCGCGACGGGACTCACCACGAGTCCGTCAGTCCTCCCACGAACCGTGCGGCACCTTCATCGCCAGCCCCACTTCCCAGGCCTCCAGGCTACCCGCTCCCGCTGATGAGGTCCACCGGTCCACCCGTGACAAGGTCGAGCGGTGGTGTCCGCGGGCCGCAGAGCGAAAGTGGTCGACCGTCGCTCCATCAGTCGCCCGAAGCGCTCGGCGCGGACTGCGCACACCCGTGCCTCGCCAGATGGCGGCCGGCACGCCGCCCAGCTCTTCCTTGTCGTCATCCATTCCAACGTGGTCGCCGTCCTGCCAGGGGTCGTCGATG
>CAJWOS010000028.1 GCA_913044235.1 uncultured Pseudomonadota bacterium | reverse complement strand
ATCTTCTCCACCATCGGTCGCTGTGGCGGTGATGGTCTCGAGCCATGGAAAGTCGCCATCCACGGTGCGGACTGCCGTGAAGTCGTTGGCTGAATTGCGACGGTCCTCGTAGCTGTTGGTGAGCTGCCGGGGAGCGTCGTCGGCCCACGTGGCCTCGCTGTGATCGTTCGTGCCGTCGCTGTCGAAGACTCGGGCGGTGCTCAGCAGACGGTCGAGGTCGTCGAACGTGCGCTCCGTAAAATCCAGCCGCGACTCGGAGTCGCGGGAGGCGTAGGTGAGCTGGTTGCCGTTCGCGTCGTAGGTGGCTTCCACCGATGCCCAGGGCACGCCGTCGTTGGGCTCGAAGTAGTCACCCAACACAAGGGTGTAGCCCAGAAAGTTACCGGCAGCGTCCCAGTCGTAAGTGACGGAATAGTATTGAGTTTCCACACTCTCGATGAAAAAATACTCGGCAAACACCAGCAGATCTCTGTCGTAGGTAAACTCCACTCGCAGGCTGGTGTCCGGCGTGGAAGGGTCTGCATAGTCGGTGGTGAACGCTGTCTCCACCAGATTGCCGGAGTCGCCATAGGTGTGGTCGCGCGAGACGGTCTCTACAGTGATCCAACGGCCTTCCGCGTAGACCTCGGTCGCAGAGTCGACCCAGTCTCCATTTTCGTTGCAGGTGTGGGTCACGCGATTGCCGTTGGTTCCTTCGGCCCGAGTGACGATCTGCTCATCGGAGACGACGCAAACCTGATCATCGTAGCGAATGCTTCGCGTAACGGAAGTGCCACTCGTGGCATCCCACGCCGAATAGTCAGTGACTCGGACGTTGCCGTTTTCGTCGGTGCGATCGAGCCATGCAGTCTCGGAGGTAAAGTCGGTCACGCCGTCGGGCCCGTTGTCCCGTTCCACCGTGAGTGTGCATGCGGCGATGGGTAGGGGCTCGCCGGCGGGCAGTCCGTCGATGCCGGTGTCGCCGGCTCCGGTGTCGCCTGCCGCGGTGTCGCTCGCGGATGGAGAATCGGTCGCGATGGCGGTGTCGTTGGTGGATGCAGCATCCTTTGTGACCACGCCGGAGGCACAAGCCGTGCAAACGAGCGTGAAGAGTGGGGGCACGCAGCGCATGAATCCTCCGAGAGTTGCTGAACGCAGCAATCACTGTGCCGCGTTGCCGCATTGTACGCGAAACGCCGCGCTCGAAGGGGACGGTGGCCCCCAGACGTGTGCGGGGTCACCCGCGCATGCTCAGGGACCGGCGATGGTGAAGAAGTAGCACATCTCTTCGTCGGTTCGTTCGCCGTATCCCACCGCGGAGTCACCGGCCGTGTTGTCCCATGTGCAGGAGTATTCCACTGTGTCTCCAGGTCGGAAGGCGATGGGCTCCACCCACTGGTACGTGAGCTGGTTGCTGAAGTTGTAGTTGCCTTGCACGAGACAGGTTTCGGTGCCGTCGTCGTGCTTGATGCGCATATCGAATCCCGTTCCGAGCTCGTGCATATGGGGAAAGACCCCCACGAGTCGGAGGTCGCGCCCAGGGTTGGGGTAGGTCCCGCCATCTGTGTGTTGGGCCGCTCCGGCAGGGATGGTGAAGCTTTGGGTACCCACCGGCTCGACCACCAGGGGTGAGGCGGTGTCCGACAGCATGAAGGCGTAGCTCGTCTGGTCGAACACGGCGCCGGCCGCGCTTCCGTTGGCGAAGTAGTGGATCTGCATCACGAGCTTGTGTGAGCCAGGGATTCGAATTCCCATGCCTTCAGGCATGTGCAGCGGGAGCATGCCGGGCGCCCAAGCGGCAATCATGCCATTCTCGCCGAGGTCTCCCATTGCTCCGATGCAGTCGTAGCCTTGGGGATCGAGTGCTTCGGGATCGAGCTGGGATTCCTCCGCGCTGAACAGCACCACATGGTGGACCAGTGAGGCTTCGTCGACGATGGGTGCCAGGGCGGTGATGTACTTGCCGGCCGCTTCGCCCGGATCGAGCACAAAGCAGCGGTACTCGTTGCCGGGGTTCTCCGGATCGGCAAACGTGGGCGCATACGGCTCGGGCATCTGGATGGTGTGGTCGGGATCGGGCAGCTCGGTCTCCACGACCACGGGAGCTGCGGCATCGGCTGGATCACCCAGTCCCTGTCCCCCGTCGATCCAGCTCGAGAGAACATCCCGCGCTTCGGTCGGCAGGCGCAGGTGTTCGGAGCCGGAATAGGGCTGGCAGTCGGGGTCGGCCACGGGCGGAGGCATCCGACCCGCATCTATGGCACCGAGAAGGGCGGGCGCGAGGAGATCAACGGTGACCGGGTCGGTGAAATCACCGGGTCCGAGACCGTTGGGTTGGTGGCACCGCACGCAGTACTGCTGGAGAATCGGCTGCACATCGCCGTAGTAGGTCACGGCGTGAGCCCCAGGACCGGTGTCGGGGGGGAGCTCGCCGCTGTCTTCCTGTGGTGCGGTTGCGTCCACGACGCCGGCTTGGTTCCGAGCATTGGTGCTGTGGCATGCGGTGAGCAGAATGCCGGAAATCCAAAGCGAGGGTGCGAGGGCGAACTGGGGCATCGGATCTCCTTCGGGACCAGTGGGACCCGCAATGAAGCGGCACCCGAAAAACTGGAGTCGCGATTTTTCCGGCGTCCTTTCGCGCTCAATCGTTCGAGCGCTGTTCGACCGGAGGTCTCTCAAGCAGGGCATCCGCCACGCGTTTTGTCGGGGTGCAGACCCATTGAGGCCCGCCTGCGCGTGACGAAGGGTTGGATCGGGCGGCGGGGCCCGGCAATCATGAACGGCTGCGGGTCGGGAGACGCAATGGAAGTTTGCAGACCTGGAACGGGTTGTGGAGTGTGCGCGGTATGATGGCAGGCAGTGGTCGGACAGGAGAGGCGATGCGAGCGATTTGGACTGGTTTGGTAGGCTTTTCGGTGGGCTGTGCTGGCGGAAAGGACTCCGGTGGTAGCGACCTTGCCTCGAGAGTGCACACGCACACGATCCAGCAGGTGGTGGACGGGGTCACCGTCGACCGCACGTACACAGTGCATGAGCCGCCCGGTTGGGACGTGGCGAACCCACTCCCGCTTGTGTTTGCATTCCACGGCGGTGGCGGCCAGGGAGATTTCTTCGCGGAAGACCTCGAAGAGTCCATTCAGTCCGGACGGTTTCTCGGCGTGTATCCGGATGGCATCGAAAACTCCTGGAACATGGGGCGAGAGGAGTCGACCGCCGACGATGTGGCCTTCACCCTTTCCATCCTGGATGACCTGGCGGGAACGCCGGGGGTAGATGTTGAAAACCCTGTAGCACTCGGGTATTCAAATGGCGCGGGATTCATCCACATGCTCGCCGTGCAGTCCGACCGATTCTCTGCCATCGCACCCATGGCGTCGCAGCTGCTCGTCGACAACGAACCCCAGCCTGGAGATGCAAAGGTCTCGGTCCTGCAGCTCCATGGGACCAATGACGACGTGATTCCGTACGAAGGCGGCACAGCGGAGATGGACCACTCGTTTTTGTCGGCAGAGGCCAGCGCTGCAAGCTGGGCTGCACACAACGGCTGCGATGAAGCGCCAAGCGAGACCCCTTCCGGTGCATACCTGCGCATGGAGTGGCCGGGATGCAGCGAGAGCAAACAGGTTGTGCACTACCGACTTGAAGGTGTGGGGCACGACATGCCCTGGGATGTAGAGGGCGACACCATGGGTAGCTTGGTGGATTTCCTCTTGGAAAACCGTCCGTAGCGAAACCAACACGCACTGTGTCGAGCCGAGGGGGCGAGGCGAAAATTGGCGTCCAGGGGGCGAAACCACCTCTTTGGAGATGGTCACGGGTCTTCGCAAAAGAGTATATTGGCGGACATGAAACGCTGGATGTATTCTCCCCTTGGTTGCGTATTGGTTTTTTTCATCGGTTGTTCAGGCGATGAGAAGGTCCAAGCACGCGTTGATTTCGATCCTGTTCCCATGCCAGACGACTGGTCGACTGCCGGGCCTGGCGGACCGACCACCTCGTTTTCCGACGGCGACCTGTTCGCGCCGTGTGCCTATCTGAACGGCGGCGAAGGCACTGCGGAACACCAGAACTTGGTGGGTATGCATGACGGCTGGGTGATGTTCCCGTGGGCGCCCGAGAGTGGGGGCGGAGGCATCAGCTTCTTCGACATGAGCGACCCTTGCAATCCGGTGAAGGTGGGCGAGGCCGCTGCCGAGACGATGCGCGAGTCGCACACACTGCCCACGGGTATCGTGAACGGTCGAGAGTACTTGGCCGTGGGCCACCACACCGACAACTCCACCGGCGGAATCGGTCTGTTCGACATTACCGATCCCATGAACCCGGAGTGGGTGTCGTCTGTAGACTTCCCTGGGTACGACTACCCTGATGCCTACTTCCGTGTGGCCCTCTCCACCACATGGGTGGGCGACCGCTTGTTTGTGGCGGCGGGCTTGCTCGGTGTGATCACGGTAGACGTCTCCGATCCCCTCAACCCGGTCATCGCAAACGAAGTGGTCGATCCCGGCCACATCGTGGGAACCTTCCACGTGGTGGGGGATGTGGGGATTGCCAGCAGTGCAGGGCTGGCTCGGGTGATGGTGTACGACATCAGCGATCCCGACAATTGGGATGTTCGGGCCGACTTCAGCGTGAGCACTGACTTCGAGAACTTCACCAACTACTACTTTTCGAACCTCGGCGGCGAGTACATGTTTTTCGCCCGCAAGAACAATGGTGGCGGGCCGGTAGCGTGGGATTTCACCGACCCAGACGAGCCGGTCTTTGCCGGAGCACTCGAGGTCACCGACGGAGACGGGGGCTATGTCTTTCGCCACAACGACCTGCTCTTTCAAGGCGAGAGCAACTTTGGCGTGATGTATGACTTCTCCGATCCCACCAACATCTCAGAGCTTGCTCGCTTTGAGCTGCCGGGGGATCTCGACACCGTGACGCCAATGGGGAACGTGGCGATTGTTTCGGTCGATGAAAAGGGCGATCCGGGAAAGGCCACAGGGGTGTTTCCGTTCGACACCCAACCCGACACGGTCGCGCCGGCGGTGCGCTGGAACCGACCAGCCAACGGGCAGTCCTGGGTGAAGCCCACCACGGCGATTGGCATTGCACTTGACGAACAGGTGGAGCCGCGCAGTGCCCACGCGGGCAGCATTCGTGTGTGGACGGAAGACGGCACGTCGGTCTCGGGGCGCTACTACACCCTGGAAGCGGCCATCAACTTCGTGCCGGACGAGCCACTTCCTGCAAACACCACCATCTGGGTGGAAGTTCCCTCCGGTGGCGTTGCAGACGTGAGCGGCAACCCGGTCGACCAGACCACACGCTTTGCCTTTTCGACCGGTGGAACAGTGAAGCCATGGCCCAACTGAGCGGAGACTGGCGTGGCTGCGTGGCTGCGGCGCTCGTGGCGTGCTCGAACCCGTCGCAGACCAAGCCAACAGACACGGGTGCCGGTGACGGAGCCCCTGCGGAGGCGCTCGCGCCAGACGACCGAATTGCAGTGGTGGGAGAGTCGGTTTCGCTCGATGCGACTGGCTCCACTGGTTCGGCATTTTCGTGGGACTTCGACGATGGTTCATCCGCAGAGGGTGCCGTGGTGGAGCACGCCTGGACGGCTCCGGGTTCCTACCGGGTGCGACTCACCGCAGAAGGGGCGCCTTCCGATCGCGACGATCTTGTGGTGACTGTGGTGTACCCCCCGCTGGATGTGGCGCCGGTCGCCTCGAGTCGACTCGTGCTTCATGGCGAGCAGCTGTACGCAGCGCTCCCCGACTTCGACCAGGTCGCGATCGTCAAAGCAGGCGTGGTCTCGCGGTACGACGTGTGCGACCGACCGGTCAGTCTGGCGGCGGGGGTGGACGACCCTCGGGTGCTCGTGGCCTGTCGCGATGGCGTGTTCGCGCTCTCAGAAGACGGAACGCTCGAGTCTATCTACACAGGGGACTTTACGGCTGTCTTGATGCAAGGCGGGATTTGGGGGCTGCAGCGGGACGGAATGCTTCACGGGCCTTCCGGCGTGCAGGCAGCGCTGCCCGGACGGGTCCTGGTCGGTTCGGACGGCGCAGTCTCCACAGCGGCGTTCAAGAGTCCCGTCGATCATGGACTCTGGTGGGACGGCACGGAGCATCGCTTGGTGCGCGATCCGGGGCCGGACTCCGACACCAACACCCGCGGCACGCCCAACTTGCTTGATGCCGGTGCCATGAGGCCAGATGGTGGGCTGTTGGTGTGGGGTGGTCTCAAGTCGAACACGGAGCGCGGACTGTTTGTCGAGGGGACCGCGTTTGCCCACGACAACGCAGTGAGAGCGGTGCTCAAGACGGTCGATCCCTTCACCGGGGAAGAGCAGGTGGCCCCGTTGTTCGACAACCGGGATGCCGTGAGCGCGGTTGCGTTTACGCCGATGGGTGACAAGCTGCTCGTGGCCCATCGTGGCGCTCGGGTCGTGGACATTCTCGATGCATACAGCATGCAGCGGGTGGGTGGCTTTCAGAATGTGGGGCTCGGCCTCGATGGGATCGTCACCGATGGCACCACGGTATGGGTGCTTGCCAGTCATGAGCGGTCGCTCATCAGCTTCGATCTCACGCAGGCCAATGCTCAGGTGGAGCTGGATCGGGTCTCTCTGGTGGACGAGGAAGCTCTATCTGCCGACGTATTGCTTGGGCTGCAGCTCTTCCACGACTCGGGAGACCCGCGCATGGCTGCGGACGCCTACATTTCCTGCGCCAGTTGTCATCCGGACGGGGAAGAAGACGGTCGGGTCTGGGACTTCACCCAACGTGGCGAAGGCCTGCGGAACACCCAATCGCTGCGGGCGATGCCGCCATCCGGGCCCTTCCACTGGACTGCGAACTTCGACGAGCTGCAGGATTTCGAGAACGACATCCGGCTTCACCAGGGGGGCACCGGCTACCTTACCGACGACGACTGGGCCGAGCTGGAGGAGCCGCTCGAAGACCCGAAGGCCGGCCGGAGTGTGGAGCTTGATGCGCTGGCAGCCTACATGCGACATCTCGCCGAGGAGGGGCCACCACCCGACCCGGCGCCGGCGCCCGTCGACGCGGTGGCTGTGCTCTCCGAGGCCGGCTGTATCGAGTGCCATAGCGGACCGAGGGGCACGGATGCCGCTTGGGACGGAGATGACCCAGTGGTGCACGATGTGGGCACACTGACGGAAGCCAGTGGGTCCCGGGTGGGCGCATCCATCGAGGGGCTGCGCACGCCGCCTCTCGTGGGGCTCTCCCACAGCGCGCCCTACCTGCACGACGGCAGTGCGGCTACCCTCGAGGCGGCCGTCGAAGCGCACGTGGACCTCGAGTGGGAAGCGCTCACGGCCGTGGTCGAAGCTCTGCGCGGGTTCGGCGACTGACGCCGCGCCTCAGCCGCAGTCGGCGTTGGCGTCGATCTCGGTCTGCGTGACCACCTGGAGCGGGGTGCCCCGATCCGGGGATGCGAGCTGGTCGACGACCAGCTTGATGCAGTAGGGGTCGCTGTCGCTCTCGCAGGCTTCGCAGACGCCACCAAGGCTCAGCAGGGTTTCACACATTTCGTCTGGATCCTCGGAACCGAGGATGCTTCCGAGGGCAGAGGCGAGCAGTCGCACATCGAGGTCAGTCTGAAAGACGCCGCTTTCGATCGTGTTGCAGCTGGCGCCAGCGGCGGCGGTGAATTGGAAGCTGCTCAGGGTGGCAGCGGTGCCGTCGATGTCCACGGAGACGTCGGCTGGACCGACGGCGAAGACCGGGTCGGCCCAGGTGCCATCGGGCGGCTGGACCGTGGGGGTGCAGAGATCCTGGACGCCGCCGTCTGTGAGGGCGAGCACCAGGCTCACGCTGGAGTCGGTCTGTGCGGCCACACCCATCGCCAGAACATCGCCGATGGCATCGGCGAGGATGGGTCCGAGCTGCTGGGGTTGGATCACGCGCGCCGTGGTGAAGTCGAGCTGGTACGACGTACCGGTGAGGTCGCAGCCGGTCGGGGATCCCGACGGGTATTCCGGTTCCAGGACGTCGCCGCCGTCTGTGGTTTCGCCCCCCTCTCCGGCATCGTTGGTCTCGCCGGTAGTGCCGGCGCCGGAGTCGGAGGTCTTTTCGCCTCCGCAGGCGGCGAGAGCGAGTAGGGAGAGCAGGAGGAGTCGTGAAGAGAACATGGGACCGCCATTGGTAGGAAAGGGGAGCGCGAACGCCGCGAGGATTCTACCCATCGATCGAGATGGGGGGCAATCCCGTCGCACATGTTGCGTCGATTTCTTGACCGTAGGCACCGGCGGTGGGGAGCCGATGGGCTTTGCGGTCGGCCCGTCGACGGAGCGTGTGGAACCGATGCGTTGGCCTCCCGAGGACATGCAACCGCTATAAGAGCGATGTGTCCGGCTCGATGCCGGCCGCCACCAGAGGATCGACGCCACCATGTCTCGACTCGTGCGTGTGTACCCCCGGATGCTGATCGGCGGCGCCGAGCAGCACATCCTCCAGCTCCTGCGATCGATCCCGAACACGGAGATGGTCGTTCCGGGGGTGGATGGGCAGATCGGTGCGCTCGCCCGGGCTCACACCAGCCGGTACACGGTGATCAAGCGTCCGCGCCTCGCGGAGACCGTTCGGGCTTGTCGCGGCGCCGACATCATCCACATTCACGCCATCAACGACGACTGGATTCTGGGGCTCGCCGTGCAGCTCGCCGGTGCGCGGCGGGTGGTACTCACGGTCCACAACAACTTTGAAGCGTCGTACAGCGGATTTGCCGACCACGTCTTCGTGGTGGGGGTGGAGACCCGCAGCATCCTCGCGGTTCCCGGTCGCGTGAGCGTGCTCGGTGAGGGCGTCGACGTTCCCGATGCGGTGGCTCCCCGTCCTCCGCTGAAGAGTCGGCCTCTGCGGATCTGCGAGATCCGACGCGAAGACAAAGAGATGGCCTTCACATTGGTGGAGCTGGTGCAGTCGGGGCGCTCGAGGGCGTGGACTTTGAAGCCCGGGTGGTGGGCGTCTCCGGGGACTCGGGACACCCGGCGATTCAAAACCTCGGCGAGCTTTCCGACCCATCTGCGCACCTCGCCTGGGCCGACATCGTCTTGCATGGAAGCGCAGCCGACACCTTCGGGCGCACCGTCTACGAAGCCCTCGCCCATGGCGCCATGCCACTGGCAACGCCACTCCCGGCGTTTACGGAGCGACTGGTCGATGGACAGCAGGTGCTGTTGGCGGAGGGCATGCGCCCTGTGGACGGGATTGCGCTCGTGCGGCGTGCCGTGCAGTGGCTGTATGCAGAGGCCGACCCCGAGGCTCGCCGCATCGCCAACCATCGCTGGGTGGTCGAGCATGCTTCCACCGCGGTGATGGTACAGGCTCAGGAAGAAGGGTACGAGGCTGTTCTCGCGGGGCCTGCTGCGCCACGGAGCATCTTCCCGGAGGATGTACCCGACGCGGTGCTCCCCCAACTGGGTGCGATCCTCGATGCGCTCGCCTATCGCCAGCCCTTGGACCCCGCGGAGATCGAGCGCCTTCCGTCGCGTGCCCGGGCCATCGCTTACTGGAGTCTCGCAGAGCTCAAGCGGGCGCCGCCTCCCATGCAGGTCAAGCTCTTGCGCGCAGCGCTCACGATCCTCGGACCGCGCCCTGCGCTGCTCCGGAGTCTCGGCCTGATGCTCCGGGAACGGGGGCAGACGGCCAACGCCCGCACGGCATTCATGGCTGCGATTCAGGCCGACCCGCACAATGTCACGCCGTACTTTGAGCTGGCTGATCAGCTCCTGCGACAGAAAAAGGTGGATGCAGCACGGGAAATGTTCGAGGCCTACCTCCGGGTGGTCCCCGACTATGCGCCCGCCCAGCGGTACCTGAAACAGCTTTCTGCGCCTGTGGAGCAGCGGGCACGCCCGTTCGCCCACTTCCAGCGATTCAAGCGGGTCATCGTCACCGGACCGCACCGTTCGGGCACCACCATTGCCACCGAAATGATTGCCGCAGATTCGGGGCTTGAGGCGGTGCGGGAAGAGTCATTTGAGTTCTACCGGGCCGACCTCCTGCGCGATGTCCTGCGCCGCACAGGGGTGGTGGTGCAGTGTCCAGCCCTCTTCGACCTGATGCCTGAGCTCTCCGATCCGCACACGGCCATCGTCTTGATGCGGCGACCGCTGCAGGAGCTCGCCCAGTCCCGCGACCGTATGTTCGATCCCCACAGCGCGCACCAGCTGTCGAGCGACGAACAAAACACCGCACAGCTGGAACGACTCGGTGCATCGAACGGTGATGCTGCCGCGATCAAGTACGATCGCTGGGACCGATGGGTCAAGGAACGACGCATCCATCATCCCATCGAGCTGACGTACGCCAACCTCTCGGAGCATCCCATGTGGGTCTCGAAAGAAGACAGACGCAAGCTGGGTCGCCGCTGGCACAACCGTCGGACCAAGCTGTGAGCGGCGCTCCACGCCCCGGCAGTGCGGGATTTGTGCTTCTCGGTGGGTCGGGCAGCTCGGGTACCACGCTCATCGCGTCGGTTCTCGATGGGCTGCACGACCTGCGAACCACCGCCGAGACCTGGCTGTTTCATCAGCGCCAGCTGCACCGCGACCCTCGAAGTCTGTCGCGGTTGCTGCGCGAGGGGGGCGAGTCGGTCACCCACCCGGTCGGCCGGCTGGCCGTGCCGCTCGTGCCTGGTGGGTGCTTTGTGAACCGCGAATTGCTCGGGATGGCCGATGAGGCGGTACCGGACGATCTTCAGCTCGTGCCCTATGTGGCGCGTGTGAAGGCGGCGATGGCCGCGCGCTGGGGCGGGTCGCCTGACTTTCTATGGGTGGACCAGACTCCGAAGAACGCCTTCGCGGCGCGGGAGTATCTCCAGAGCCAGCCCGACGGACGCTTCATCCATGTCTTGCGCGACGGACGCGATGTGGTCTGCTCGCTGCTCGGCCGCTGGCAGCGTGAGGCGCCTGGGCATCCAATGCGCAACTACCTGGTGGGTTCTGCTCTGAACTGGGCATGGGATGTCACCCAGGCCCGTCGGGCGCGGGCCCTGCCCGGCTATCTCGAGGTGCGCTACGAAGAGTTCGTGCGCGACCCGGTGGGCGGAACCAACCGAATTCTGCTGCATCTGGGACGGCCCCCAGTCTCTGCAGAGGCGTTTGAGGCCAACCGAAGCAGTGGGGCCCGGGCCGAGCGGATGGCGTGGGGAGCCAAGCCATCATGGGGATCCACGCCCGACCAGCCGATCCATACCGGCAGCGTGGGGCGGTGGCGGCAGAAGCTGGCCCCGGAAGTGGTCAAGGCCTTGCGCACGGTTCGGTTCGCCGTACCGGGGGAAGGACAGGTCTCGGTAGGAGAGGTGCTCGACAGCTGTGGATATTGGGACTGAGCGCTGGGCATGGGTGCAGGCGGCAAGCGCGCCTCGCGGTGTTGGCCACGGATGGGTGCGGTCCGAGGTACCTACAGGTGTCTTTTCGTGCTCTCATGCGCGGACCGAACATGCCTCCTCACCGTTTCGCCTCGGGTCTTCCATGCGCGCCATCTTCCTCCTCTCCATGGTCCTCTCCAGCTGTGCTCTGAGTCGGCTGGCGACAGTAGGGAAGTCTCACCCCGATCCGAGCCACCGGGCAACCACTGAAGCGGTCCAAGCACCCGTCGACATTCATCTCGATGCGCTCGGCGTACCGCACATCCGTGCCGAGTCTCGGCGAGACAGCTTGGCTGCGATGGGCTTCGTGCATGCCCGAGATCGGCTATTTCAGGCTGATCTCATGCGGCGACTGGCATTTGGGCAGCTGAGCCCCTGGCTGGGGGAGCGGACCCACCAGATGGACATGTTCATGCAGGGCCTGCAGCTGCGGGAGCGGGCGGGGCGCAACCTCGATGGCCTCACTCCCGAGCTCCGGGAGGAGCTGCAGGCCTATGTGGATGGCTTCAATGCGGGCATCGAGAGCCTCCCAGCACCTCCGATCGAGTACCGCGTGCTGGATGTGCCCGTGGAGCCCTGGACTCTCGAAGATGTGCTCGCCACTCCCTTCATCCAGAGCTGGAATCTTGCGGAGAATCCCTCGGTCGAAGCCTTTGCCTTGATGACCCGCGACCAGCTCTCTGTGGACCGGGCGAATGACCTCTTCCGTCTCAGTGGCGAAGGCGTGGCGACGGAGTCGGGCTGGGACGAGCTGCGGACCGCTGACATCGCCCCCTTTTCTCCGGGCTACCTTGCCTTCACCGGTGCGCTGGGCGGGCGGCCGTCGCAGGCCGAGGCATCGAATCACTGGGTGGTTGGGGGTGCGCACAGCGATGATGGAAAGCCCATCTTGGCCAATGATCCCC
Organism: uncultured Pseudomonadota bacterium; assembly: GCA_913044235.1. GTDB lineage: Bacteria > Myxococcota_A > UBA796 > UBA796 > UBA2385 > CAJWOS01. The sequence goes on along the minus strand of CAJWOS010000028.1, from coordinate 12,453 downwards.
ACCTGGGACAGTCGGTACCCAGTCTCTGGTACGTGGTGGACATCCGCGGTGGCGACTGGCGGGCGGCGGGCGCATCCCTACCGGGTGTTCCTGGTGTGGTCATCGGACACAATGGGCGCTTGGCATGGGGACTCACGAACGTGATGACCGACTCGGTCGACCTTGCTGTTGTGAAGCGTGACGGAGAAGACGCCGTCATCGTCGAGGGTCAGTCGGAGCCGCTGCGCCCTGTGGAGGTGCAGGCGGGATCGGAGACGGGCACAGTCTGGTGGACCAGCATCGGTCCGGTGGTCTCGACCCTCGAAGGGGACCGCCTGGTGGTGCTTCGCTGGCATGCGCTCGACATGGTCGACACCGCTTTGGAAGGCTTCCTCGCCTTGAGTGAGTCCGACACTGTCGATCAGGCCATCGCTTCGTTCGAGGGGCGCACGATGTCGATTGCCCAGAACCTCGCGCTTGCTGATACTGCCGGCAGCATCGCGGTGCAGCAGGTGGGCGGTGTGGTGCTGCGAGAGGGCTTCAGCGGCCGGCTGCCCTACGATGCCTCTGTCGAGACCGCCCGGTGGACAGGGCTCCAAGAGGCTTTGCCCATAGAGCGTGACCCCGAGTCAGGCTTGCTTTGGAACGGGAACCAAAAGTGGGACCACCCGCTGGCGACCTATGGTGCGTTCAATGTGCCTCCTTGGCGGGCGGAACGCATCGCGAAGCGCCTGGATGCACTCAGCACCAGCGCGAATGGCAAGATCACTGCCGACGACATGAATGCACTGCAGAACGACTGGCTGGAAGGCCAGGCGGAAGCCATCCTAGATGGCCTGCTTGACGACGTTACCGGCTCTACACCGGAGGCTCGACAGTGCCTGGCGCTGCTGTCTGACTGGGACCGCCAAATGATGCCCGACTCGGTCGGTGCCGCCGTCTGGTCGGTGTTCAAGCGGGAGCTGGCGCGGGAGATGGTCCGCAACGAGCTCGGTGAAGAGGCGGCGTCTCTATACATGTCCGTGTCGTCTTCGAGTCGCAGTGTGCTCGACAGTCCTGCGCGAGACGCCTGGCTTGGCGACCGAGCCGCAGTGGTGGACGCTGCGCTCGACCATGCGTGCACGTGGCTCACCGAACACCACGGTCCGAAGTCGGCCCGCTGGACCTGGGGGCGCCTGCATCCCCTGCAGTTGGAGCATCCCTTTGCAGAGGGTCGCAAGCTGCTCAAGCGCTGGAACATGGAGCCGGTAGACTGGGGCGGCAATGGCAGCACCGTCAATGCAGCGGGCCACTCGTGGCGGCGCAGCGACCTTCGGGTGAGTGGCATGGCGAGCTTGCGGATTGTGATGCCGCTTGGAGACCTCGCTGCGAGCAGTCTTGTGCATCCCGGTGGCCAGTCGGGGATGCCACGGCATCCCCACTACGCAAGTCACTACGATGCCTTCGTGGCTGGGGAGCGCCTGCCCTTGTGGACCGCCGACGATGATGTGGCTCGAGAGACGGTGAGCACGATGCGGCTCGAGCCCCAGTAAGTCTACGGCCTATCGCCTGCTGGCCGGGAGGGACTCCAGCAGAGGCATCAGAAGCAGTGCCTTTTGTGGGAACAAGTGGTTGTCATCGCTGTAGAGCGGCCCGTCGTCTTGTGTGATCGCACAGCGCGCAGCGTCGCAGAGCAGCGAAGCGGGCTCGAGCAGAGGAACTCCCCGCTGGCGGGCGACGGTCTCCAAGGCGCGCTGAGACGATGCGAGACGGGCATCGGTGCTGGCCCGGTCCGTGCCGTCCGGCATCTTGAGACCGAGACGCATTGCACGCTGGTACACGCTGTCTACTCGGATGGTGGCTTCGGGAACCGGTCCGAGGAGCACCACCTGCACATCGAGCTCCTGCAGACGCTGCACGGTGAGTGCGAGGCTCTCGATCAGGCGGGGCGCACGGTCGACGCTGCCGGCCTGGATGAACTGTGGATCGGGCAGCTCGGTATCCGCGTAGCGGGTGCCTTCAAACACCAGCGGCCACCGAGCATGCAGCACCACCACCTCGGGCCGTGTGCGGCGGATCCATCCGAACACGAGCTCATTATGCTCGGCACATCGGTGGTCAGTGGGCAGATCGGTCCGGTCGACCCCAAGAATGGGTGGACAGTCGTTGTAGCCGAGCAGTCTTCCCGTACGGTCGCCTGCATGGGCCCACTGGTCGAACAGGGGTCCAAGAACGGCCACATGGCTGTCTCCCCAGACCAGGAAATCCGGTGGAGCAGAACCGGTTCCTGGTGCACAGCTCGCGATGAACCACCGGGGAATCGGGAGCGCGTCGCAGGGTGTGACACCAGACTCCAGTAGAGCATCCGTGGATTGATTGTTGTAGGTGCGGGCACGTCCGCGGTCGGGCACATGGCTTGACAGGCCCACCATGGAGAGCAGCAGGGAGAGGCCCAGGCCAAAGAGGATGGCCTGCCAGGGGCGATCGGGCCGCCAATGCCGCAGCGGGGTTTCCACGAAACGGGTGCTGGCCGCTGCCAGTCCCAGGGTGCCCACTGCGAGGCCAATCGCTTCGAGAACGTTGGGTGCTCGGACCAAGACGAAGGTCAGGAACGCGAGGGCCGGCCAGTGCCAGAGGTACCAAGCATAGGACCACCGCCCGACGGCGCGCAGGGGGGCGACCGAAAGCATCCGACCGATTGGATGGTCGGGTCCGGCACCAACGAGCAGGGCCGCACCGACTGTGGGGAGCAGCGCGATCCATCCGGGGAAGCGGGTGTTGTGATCGAAGGCGACGCAAGCGGAGAGCACGAGTGCGAAGCCGGCCCATCCGAGTACCGTGCGCCGCGCGGTCGAACCGACAGACCACGGGCGAATCCCGAGCAGTGCGCCAAGTCCGAGCTCCCACATGCGAAATGGGGTGAGGTAAAAGGCTGCCTCGGGCGATGCGTGCGTGGCCCAGACACATGCGGTGAACGAGGTCACCACACATCCCACGGCCACCCACCAGAGTGCGCGGGGGCGGCGCGCCAGAGCCCAGAGACCGAGTGGAGCGACGAAGTAGAATTGTTCTTCCACGCCGAGAGACCAGAGGTGCAGCAGCGGACGGGTCTCTACGGGGGCGACAAAGTAGTCACTCGTGAGGAAGTGATGGATGTTGGCGCCATACAAAGCGGCTGCGGTAGCGGAATGTCCGAGCTTGGACAGCTCTTCAGGGCTGTAGAGCCACCGTGCGATCAGCAGGGTCGCCACCACCACCACGGCCATTGCTGGAAGCAGTCTTCGGGCGCGGCGGGCATAGAAATCCACGAAGGAAAAGGTGCCCGTATGGATTCTGCGCAGGTTCAGCTGCGTGATGAGAAAACCGGAGATCACAAAAAAGACGTCGACGCCCACAAACCCACCGGGCATCCAGCCAGGCAGGTAGTGGTAGGTCACCACCGCGAGCACTGCGATGGCGCGCAGGCCGTCGATGTCGCCCCGGTAGCGGCCGGTGGATCTGGAAGCGGCAGGGGGGCTGGCTTGGATGGATGAGTCGGGGTGCATCAGTTCGGGCTCGGAGGGCGCCATGCTTACACGCTACGTGCACGATGGGTGCCGAACGGTGGTACCATTTCGCCCGCTTGGCGGGTCTGCACGGAAACCCGCATGCGTTGATGCTGTACGGCTTCCAGTGGCGCTTTTGGCGCGGCGGTGGCGCAGGCCTGCAGGATGGACGCTCGGAGGTACAGTCGTGCGTGGTCTCCCACTTGATTGGCGTTGGTATGCAGTGCATCGGTGGGGCGCGGGCGCCTGCCTGTGGGCATGTGCGTGCGGTGCGCCGGACCCGAAGCCCGCCATCCCGGACTCCGGCAGCCTCGACTTTGACTACACCGATCATGAGCTCCGCCGCTTCGAGACTCATCTCGTGGATGGGTATTTGTGTCCGGATGCCGAAGACCCGAGTGCGGCGTCCGATGTGCAGTTCATCGAGTGCGCCATCGAAGGCGAGAACGAACGCACCGCAACCGTGGCCGATGTCTTGACCGTGATGTCGTGGAACATCGAGCGAGGGCAGCTGCTGGATGCGCAGCTGGAGGTGTTTCGAGATGGAGCGTTGCCAACCCCCGATGTCTTGCTGCTCTCGGAAGCCGACCGAGGGTGTCCACGGAGCGGAGACCGCAACGTCACCCGTGTCCTTGCCGAGGCGCTTCAAATGAACTGGGCGTATGCGGTGGAGTTCGTGGAGCTTCCGGTGCGGGACCGAGCCGAGCCTTGCGAGCATGGAAATGCGGTCCTGTCTCGATATCCGTTGGCCAACGTTTCTCAGCTCCGGCACCGCGCGAACCGCAGCTGGAGAGACGCTTCGGATGAGCCGAGACTGGGCGGACGGATTGCCGTGGCGGCGGATGTGGTGGTGGGCGCGCGTGTGCTACACGTGGTGAGCGTGCACTACGAGAGTGAGATCAGTGCGCTCGACATCCAGATCGCACAGGCCGAAGAGACCGCTGACCATGCGGCGGCCCAGCCGTTTGGGGTGTTGGTGGGTGGCGACACGAACGCGCCGTACTACACCTTCGATCTGGTCAACGACACCACGGAGGACCAGACCATCGGTGCGTTCTTCGAGCGCGGATTCACAGACACCCATGCCAGCCTGCCGGCCGATGCTCGAGCCACACGAGGACCCTTGGTGCTGGATGTGCAGCTCGCCCGAGATGTGAGTGTGGAGCAACCTGAGGTCTGCCCGGCCGCCGTTTGTGACCCGGTCTCCGACCATCGCGCGGTCTGGGCCGACCTGCAGCTGCGGTAGACTCCCGGCATGCCAACCACCATCTGGAACTGGGCACGCACGGAGCAGTGCACGCCGCGGACCGTCGAGCGTCCACACGACGAAGCCGAGCTGGCGGCCCTTGTGGCCCGCTGCACCACAGAGGGACGCACAGTTCGAGTGCTCGGAGGGGGACATTCCTGGAGCGCAGCGGCGATGTCCGACGATGTCCTGGTGCGACTCGATGCTCTGTCGGGCATCCGGTCGATCGAGGGTGCGTTGGTCACGGTGGGCGCTGGCACCACCATCGACACTCTCAATCGCTTGCTGCAGGCACGGGGGCTCGCGCTGTCCAATGTGGGTTCTGTGGGAGCGCAGAGCATCGCGGGCGCGATTGCTACCGGAACCCATGGCAGTGGGCGCCGGCATGGTGTGTTGGCCACCCAGGTCGAGGCGCTTCGGCTGGTATGTGCCGACGGTTCGGTGCGCGCGTTGTCTCGTACCTCCGACCCGTTGCTCTTCGATTGTGCACGTGTGAGCCTTGGATGCCTCGGCATACTCACAGAGGTCACCCTACGCTGTGTGCCGGCATTTCGTCTCCGACTGGCCGCCCGGCCGCTGCCCATCGATGCGGCCATCGAGCAGGCTGTATCCCTTGCCGATTGCTCGGAATTCACGAAGGTGTGGTGGCTGCCTCACACCAACATGGCGATGCTGTTTACTGCTGACCGAACCGACGCGCCTCGCGAGCCGGCACCGCTGGCAGACTGGATCGATGAGAAGATCGTCAATCCGATGGTTTTTGCTGGACTTGTCCAGTTGGGGAATCGCTTTCCTGCGGCAATCCCACGGATCCATCAGCTGCTTGCACTGGGCCTCTTTCAGCCGATGGAACGGGTGGAAGACAGCTTTCGTGCGCTGCACCTTGCCATGCCGCCCGCCCATCGGGAGACCGAGTGGGCACTGCCACTCGAGCGGGCCTCCGATGCGCTGGGTGGTGTTCGACGGCTGATCGAGTCCCAGGACTTTCGCGTCAATTTCATCGTGGAGCTGCGCTATGTTGCCGGTGATGCGTTGCCCTTGAGCCCAGCGCATCGCACCAATGGAGACATCTGCTACATCGGTGGCTACACCGGCCATGGTGCCCATGCGGAGCCCTACATGGATGCGGTAGAGGCGCTTGCGATGGAGCTGGATGGGCGCCCTCACTGGGGCAAGCGCTTTACGATGTCGGCGAAACACCTCGCGGAGCGGTATCCCCAGTGGGAACGGTTTGTGCAGACCCGCGCGCGATTCGATCCGACAGGCACTTTTGTCAGTCCGTTCGTCAAGGCGGTCTTGGGCCTCTGAAGGTCATCAGATGTCAAATGCTACCCCGGCCTCGTGTGCGGCCGGGGCTCTGTCCGATGATGCGCGGCGAAACACCGCGGCTCTTGGAGTCTCCGATTTCTTCTGCATCCAATACGCACGAGTCTGCTCAACGGCCGGTGCTCTCGACCTGGACCGAGCTGCCTCCAACCTGGCGGGCTGCCGCCGCGGCATCGCTTTCCGGCGTGGTCGACACGCGAGCACTGGATGTGGTGTTGGTGGAAACCTGGCTCATTCTCCATCAGCTTGCGCTCGAGGGCATGGTCTCCGCGCGAGTGAAGGCTCCGCACAGTGTCGCTGCCAAGGCGAAGCGCAAGAGCATCCGTCCGGAAGCCGTTCTGGACCGCCTCGCGCTCCGCATTCGACTGGAAGATGCCGGTGCCTGCTATGCGGTCTTTGACCGGATTTGCGCACGCTGGAATCCCATTCCAGACAGCCTCGACGACTACATCCTTCATCCAAAGCCGAATGGCTACCAGTCTCTTCATGTGGCGGTTCAGACGGTGTTTGGCGCCGTGGAGTTTCAGGTGCGCACCCATGTCATGCATCAGCATGCTGAATTGGGTGGGGCGGCCCATCGAACGTACAAGCTGCAGCAGGCACCCACCGCCAGCCCGCTGTCCCAGTCAGCACATGCGGTGCCAGCGCTCGGAGTTCATCGATCCACGACGTCGACGAGTCGCTGAAGCACGGAAGCGGGACATGATCCGCTCCGTTGTGTGCTTCGAAAAGCTTCGCCGGGGCCCGCGGCAGCTTGGCGCTGAGGGGCGTTCTCGATCATGCGACGCGAGGGGGTGCGCTCGGCCGTCGACGCGATGCCGGCACGCAATCAGGTCAGAGGAATGCTCAATCGCACCGTCGTGCCATTATTGGAGCCTCCGCGGATGCTGAACTCGCCGCCGAGCCACGCAACCCGCTGACGGATGGCGGGCAGTCCGAGTCCAGTAGGCCCCTCCTCAGTCTCGGCGTCCCACGCGTTTTCGAATCCTTTTCCGTTATCGGAAATCTCCATAACCAGATGGTTATCGCGAATGTAGGTCAACAAGGAAGCGTCGTCGACCTCTGCGTGCTTGACCACGTTGAACAAGAGCTCTCGACTGGCCCGCAACAGAAACCACAGCACCGCTCGGTCGGGGGGCTGCTCAAGAGCTTGCACCGTCAGCGAAACATTGAGGCCATGGCGTGCGCCAAAGTCGACCACGAGGCTCTCGAGGGCGCCGGATAGGTCCCGCTCGGCCACGGCGTCGGACGCGAGCTCGCTCGACAGGGAGCGCGACACATCGATCGAAGACCGAACCGCCTCCAGCGCTGCGCGAACGTCGGACTTGGCCAGCGGGTCGACCACCGGCGCTGCGCCGAGCCGAAGATGGGCACTCACCAGAAGCTGCTGGAGGTCATCGTGCAACACGAGGGCGAGGCGCTCTCGCTCTGCGTGTTCCGCTTCGATGAGGTCTTCACTCAGCTTTCGCAGGCTGGCGTTGCTCGTGCGCAGCTCGGCAGTGCGGGACTCGACGCGTTCCTCCAGGGTTGCATTCGCCTCGGCGAGGGCCTCGGTTGCACGCCTCAACGCCAGGTTGGATTTCAAGACGGAGCGCCCGGCTGACTCGATCTGCTGGCGCCAATACGCGACGCGACCGAGAACTGCCAACCAGCCGGCCAGCAAGGCAACACCTGCAAACAGTGCTCCAAGCCGAGCCGTACGGTTCCGGGAACGCTGCAGGGTGACCACGGATGCGAGCTCGGCTTCCACATTGTCCATGTAGAGGTCGAGGCCTCGACTGTAGGCAATCTTCTGCTGCTTGTAGGCCTCGCTGTTCAGGATGTCCGCCGCGCGGATGGTCTCGCCTTGTCGAACCAGCTGGAACGCGGCCTGCTCCATCGCCACGAGGGCCTGATTTGCGCTGTCCGTCTCGCCGGCGGCACGTCCGCCTGCCGGGGATGCGAGCCGCTCAGCCTCTTGGATGACGGTGTCGAGCAACGGCTCGAACTCGCGGTAGCGGACTTCCCATTCTGGATGTCCCGAGGCTACCGCCATCCGAGCAGACATGGTGAGGACTTCGTCGTAGTGGGCAATCTCGCCACGCAATTTCACCAGTCGCATGTAGCGGTCTTGCGATGTGACCAACAGGGTGCCGGACTGGTCCAGCGTGATTCCCACGCCAATGAGGACCGCTGCATTGACGGCAACCGCAAACGTGAGGATGCCGACAGGAAACGCTGAGGCGATCTTCCTTGGTTGCACTTGTTCGCTCATTTGCCCTCCGCCAGGCCGGGTGAGCCGCACGTCCAGAGTAGCGCGGAGTACGGAACGACCGAAGTCTCCAAGCTGGAGCGAGGAGCTGGCTGCATCGGGGGGCACTGCTCCCGAAGCCGCCACCCGTACCTATGGTGCGGTCTCACGCTTTGACCAGAAGAACCACAGGCGTGCTCACGCTGCCAGAGGGTGGATGGCAGAACGCGGCTCGAACGGCGGTGCGTGGACACGGTCGGTCCACGGCGACCTGGGTGAAGAGGCCGCCCGCGCGGCACGGGTGGCCTCTGAAAGACACCGGGATAGCAGCAGGAACGGCTCAGCCGGCGATGCCACACACGGTGCGCAGGATCCGGTCGGCTACCTGGTACGGGCATGCGTTGGCGTTCGGGCGACGGTCCTCGAGGTATCCCTTGCCCTCGTCGGCCACCTGCCGGGGCAAGCGAATCGACGCGGTTCGGTCTGCCGCACCGTAGCTGAACTGGCTGTAGGAAGCGGTCTCGTGCGCACCGGTCAGGCGTCGCTCGTAGCCTTCTCCGTACACTGCAAGGTGCTCCTCGATCCGCTTTCCAATGGCCTCACATGCAGCGATGATCGCATCATAACCGCCATCTTCACGCATTTCCTTCGTGGAGAAGTTGGTATGCATCCCCGCACCGTTCCAGTCTCCGGTGGCTGGCTTCGGGTCGAGGGTCACGGTGATGTTGTGGCTCTCACTGGTGCGGTGGAGCAGCCATCGGCTGAGCCAGAGATGGTCGGGTGCAACGAGAGCGTCTCCGAACACCTGCACTTCCGCCTGTCCGGGCATGACCTCCCAGTTGTACCCGGTCACGCTGATGCCAGCGTCGAGCGTGGCGTTGATGAAGTCCTCGTAGAAGTTGCGACCCGTGATGTTGTTGGAGCCGACCGCGCAGTAATAGGGACCCTGGGGGCCGGGGTAGCCATTCTGTGGGAAGCCGAGCGGCTGGTCGGAACGGTTCATCAGCGTGTATTCCTGCTCGAAGCCGAACCAACCTTCGACGGCTTCTGCACCTTTACCGAGTGCATCGCGAAGTCGAGCGCGGTGATTGGTCTCATGGACATCACCGTTGCCCTGAAAGACCTCGCACAGCACGAGGAAGCCTCCGGTACGGAAGGGATCACGCACGGCCCGGACGGGGACGAGCTTGATGTCGGAGTCGGCTCCGGCCGCCTGGTTGGTCGATGAGCCGTCAGCTCCCCACTCGGGAAAGTGCTCAATCGGGATGTCCGCCACGTCTGCATATTCGGTGCTCGGTAGAAGGCCGTTCCCACTCTTGATCACGCGAGTCTTGCCACGAAGCTCTTGGCTGGGTGCGGTACCGTCGATCCAGATGTATTGTGCGAGGATGGTCATGGATTTCTTCTCCAGAAATGCCGCGGACGCGGCGTGCGCGCGGAAGGTAGAGTGTCGACGGAAAGCGTGGGATAGGGGCGTTCCTTGACGTCCACCCGGAGAAGTCCCCAACGCAAGGTGGGGAACTTCCTGATGGAGGAACGTGTGCATTGGGGTAAGGGAGCGTTCAGGGGAAGCGCCCCACCCTGGAGCATGAGACCGACGCGATGGTTCGAGTGTTGATAGTTGACGATCACCCGGTGTTCCGGGACGGACTGGCCACACTTGTGGGCCGGATCCCATCCTTTTCGGTCGTTGCACAAGCCGAGAGCCAGGTCACGGCAATGCGGGCGCTTCGCAAGCACACCGTGGAGTTGGTGCTGGTCGACCTGACCCTGAGCAGCGGAGGTGGTCTGTCTTTAGTGCGAAGCATTCGGGCTGAGTGGGTGGACTTACCTGTGCTCATGGTGTCGATGCACGACGAGCGCACCCATGCGGAACGGGCATTTCGTGCCGGGGCGAGCGGCTACGTGATGAAACACCAGCCATGGGAAGACCTCCACGCCGCGATCCATCGAGTGGTGGCGGGCCAGTATGCCTACAGCGCTGCGGTCACGGGCACGCTCATGCGACAGCAGGCGGGCGGGAAGGGCACCGGGAGTCTGTCCGATCGCGAGATCGAGGTGTTCGACCTACTCGGACTTGGTCTCCGAATCCGAGATGTGGCGCCACGCCTCAACATCTCCCCGAAGACTGTGGAGTCCCATGTGGCAGCCATCAAGCGAAAGCTCGACATCCGCCACTCAAACGAGCTCGTGCACCGGGCCACTTTGTTCCGTACGATGCGGACAGGCGAGCAGACCGAAAAGACCTGATGCCCCTGCTCAAGGCCCCAACAGCGCCGGCTGGCGCCTGTGGGAGTCGCACTCAGGGAGCGAGCTTCTTTGCGAGCGCGTTGTGGCCGTTGCGGCGTGCTTCTTCGCTTGCGGTTGAGCCCCAGCGGTCTTGCGTTGACAGGACTGCACCATGCGCCACGAGGTATTCGGCGACGTCGGTGTGCCCTTCGGCTGCCGCGAGATGCAGTGCTGTGCGTCCATCGTAGTCTGCGACGTCCATTGGCACGCCGTTGGCGAGTAGGCGGTGTAGGCCAGGTTTATCGGCATCGGCTGCTGCCCACAGCAACGCCACTACGTCGACCGGGTCGACACCGGTGGAGCCCGCGATGGCTGAGGGGTCGACATCTCCCCTCGGATGGGGGTTGTCGCTCACCACGCACCCGGCCGCCCGGAGGATGGCCTCAATCCCTGTGTGTCCACCCAGGATCGCGTCATTCAGGGCGGTTCCATTCCAGCGGTCGAGGGCATTGGAGTCCACACCGGTCTTGAGGAGGAACTCGACCACATCGGCATGGCCGTCGGCAGCAGCGAGATGCAGGGCCGTGCGCCGGTCGTAATCTCCCTGGTTCAGGTTGAAGCCGGCCACGTGCAGTCGACGCAGAGTCCCGAGATCACCGGTGCTGGCGGCCCACAGAGCCTCGGCAGTCTGGCTTGCGCGCCAGCGCGTGTAGGGCACGCGTGGGTCGATGCGGTCGCGAGAACCTTTGAGACCATCGAAGACGTGGAGGGCGTACTTGCGAACGAGTCGTGTCGCGAAGTCCACGCCCCGCACACTATTGCCGACCGCGTCGAGACGGGGAGACCAGATGCAGAGGCCGAAGAGCCCGGGCACGACCAGAATGACTGCTCCGCCCACCCCCGACTTGGCGGGGACCCCAATCGAAAAAGCGAACTCCCCCGAGAAGTCGTACATGCCGCAGGAGTACATCAAAGACAGGCAGGAGCGCACCGTGTCGCGCTTGAGAGCTCGCTCGCCGGTGGCGGGGTTGATGCCCCCGTTGGCGAGCGTAGCAGCAGCCATGGCCATTTCATTGGTGTTCAGCTCAAGGGAGCAGGTCTTGAAGTACAACTCCAGAGCCGAGCGGAGATCCGAGTCTTCGAAGTCCTCGCCACCGGGAAAGGCTCCTTCGTTCTTCATCATGTAGGCGAGTGCACGGTTGCGATCGCCGGTGCGGTCTTCTTCCATGGCCATGTAGGCATCAAATCGGGGCGCGCTTCCGCCAGTGAGTGCGCGCCAGCAGTCCACGACATGCCGGAACCGCTTGAACGTTGGCATTTTGCGTTGGATGAGGGAAGCGCACATGATGGCGCCCGCGTTGATCATCGGGTTGTGCGGTCGATTGTCTGCTTGGAGCACATAGGCATTGAAACCACGCCCACTGGGTTCGCGACCAATGTGACGATGCACGGTCTCCTCTCCGAGCTCTTCGAGTGCGAAGCAGTAGTTGAATGGCTTGCAGGTGGACTGGATCGAGAAGTCGAGCCCGGCATCGCCGAGGCTCAGACGCTGCCCGTCCACAGTCACCAGTGCCACGCCAAAACCTTCCGGATCGACTTCAGCAAGTGGTGGGATGTAGTCGGCCTGTTTGCCTTCGCGATTGGGTGAAACCTCCGTGTAGAGCGCCTGCATCGCAGACTCAAACTCGGCGAATTCGGGGACCACAAGGTTGCCGCGTACGGCGCGTTCCACGAGACTTCCAGCGCTGGAGACCGCGTCGGCAAATTGGTCGAAGTCCAGCGGAGGACCATCGGTCGGTTCCATTGCGGCGAACACTGCTTTGAGGCGTTCATCGTCCCGGTGAAGCCCCGCTGATTTCAGCGTTTGGATCAATACCTTTCGAGAAACGGAGCCGGTGCCGTTGTTGTCGAGCGCGTGG